>JBDNJK010000117.1:0-34535 GCA_041687805.1 Acidimicrobiales bacterium | reverse complement strand
TGAGCCTCGTCGATGATGATCGTGTCGTACCGGCGCAGGTCACGATCGCGCTGCATTTCGGCCAGCAAGATCCCGTCGGTCATCAACTTGAGCAGTGTGTCGGGCCCCACCTCGTCGGTGAACCTCACCGCGTAGCCGACCAGCTCGCCTACCTTTGTGCCGATCTCCTCGGCTATCCGTTCGGCGATGGTTCGAGCGGCCAGCCTTCTCGGCTGGGTATGGCCTATGAAACCGGTGGTGCCGCGACCGAGTTCGAGACAGAGTTTCGGGATCTGGGTGCTTTTGCCAGAGCCGGTCTCACCTGAGACCACCACCACCTGGTTGTCGGAAATCGTGCGTAACAATTCCTCTCGACGACCGGTGATCGGCAGTTCTGCTGGGTAGCGGATTCGCGGAATGAGCGCGCGTCGACGGTCAACCTCTTCGGGACTGAACGTGCGAGGTGTTCGACGGGTCATTGCGCGAGCAGGCTACGCAACTCCTCGGCAGTGTCGACCGGCGCCTGGCATGCGTAGTTGTGGCAGACGTACGCCATTTCGTTCGAGCGGCCTTCCCAAAGCGGCGAGTTGTGGGGCTGACCCCACGCCAGAACGACTTCTGGCCTCCAACCGGACTGCACGACCTCGACAAGGTCGCTCCTATCGCCAGGAATCACCACCTCGGTAATACCCGTTGCGGCGAGGTTGATGGCGGTGAGCAAGTGGCCGAAACCGGTCGGGTGGCGAGCAACGAGCTCATCGAGCATCGCGAGAATTCGGGTGGACTCGTTGGTGTACCGGCCATTTCCCGTGATGGCCCCGAGACGCAGCAGTGCAACCGCCGCCAAGGACTGTGCAGAAGGCGTGGCGTTGTCGGTGAGATCCTTTGGACGCTTGATGAGTTCGACGGCATCGGACCCCGTCGTGAAGAACCCGCCATGTTCGGCATCGGCGAACAGATCGATCATGGCATCCGCGGTTTGTGTGGCGTGGTCGATCCAACGCGACTCGCCTGTGAGTTCCGACAAGCGGGTGAATGCGTCGGCCAGCGCCGCGTAGTCTTGTGCGTAGGCGAGGTGGCTTGCATGGCCGTCGTCTGTGGAGCCACCCGGTTGCCAGCTGCGCATCCATCGGCCGTCGGTTCGTCGCAGGTTGTCGACCAGGAACTCGCCGTTTGTGACTGCAGCTGCCTTCCAATCAGCGTTACCGGTGATCGCGGCGGCCTCGGCGAGGCTCGAAAGGAACAGTGCGTTCCATTCGGTGAGGACCTTGTGGTCGAGGCCGGGGTGAATACGGGTGTTGCGGGCAGCCAGCAGAGCGACTCGGGCGGCCTCGATCGAGTCGGGTCGGATCACGTCGCCGCGAACGGGGCGGTTCAAAATATTGGAGCCCTCGAAATTGCCGGCCTCGGTTACTCCCCACCACTGGGCGGCCGACTCGGCATCGACCCCGGCGTCTTCGCATACGCTCCGAAACTTCTGATCCGACCATACGTAGAAGCGGCCTTCCACACCTTCGGAATCGGCATCCTCGGCTGAATAGAACCCTCCCATGTCGTGGTGAAGGTCCCGCAGCACGTAGTCGATGATTTCCTCAACGATTTGGCGAAATCGTTGCTCCCCGGTCGCCTGCCAAGCGTGTAAGTAGATCCGCAGGAGCAGAGCGTTGTCGTAGAGCATCTTCTCGAAGTGAGGCACCAGCCACTGCCGGTCGACCGAGTAGCGGGCGAACCCGCCACCAAGTTGGTCGTAGATACCTCCTGAAGCCATTGCGTCGAGACTGGTGGTGACGATTCGGAGTAGGTCTGGGTCGAGCGTGTGTCGATGAATCTGCAAGACTGCATCGAGACCCATGGCAGACGGGAACTTGGGTGCGCCGCCGAAGCCCCCCCATTCGGCATCGAACTGTTCGGTGAACTGCTCGGCTGCCGATAGAAGTCGGTCGATGTCGGGTGCCGTGCCGGCCGCCGAAATGGTCGGCATCGAGGTCTTCAATGCGTCGCCGAGCCGGGCAGCCTGGCCAACCACGTCGGCACGACGATTACTCCAAGCGTCGTCCACTGCTGCCATCAACTCCCGAAACGACGGCATCTGTCCGCGTCGAGTCGGCGGGTAATAGGTGCCTCCGAAGAAGGGATGCCCACTCGGGGTGAGGAAGACCGTCATGGGCCAGCCGCCCTGACCGGTCATGGCTTGCACGGCCTCCATGTAGATGGCGTCGATGTCGGGGCGTTCCTCTCTGTCGACCTTGATGTTGACGAACATGGCGTTCATCGTGGCGGCCGTATCAGCGTCCTCGAATGATTCGTGAGCCATCACATGACACCAATGACACGCCGAGTAACCGACCGACAACAAGATCGGTCGGTCGCGTCTGGCCGCCTCCGAGAGAGCTTCGTCGCCCCACGGATACCAGTCGACTGGATTGGACGCGTGCTGGCGTAAATACGGGCTGGCCTCGGCTGACAGTCGGTTCACCCGGCAATTCTAGGTTGCCGGAGTTCACGCTGAAGCTCCGGTTCTCACCAGCGAGTCGGAGTGTCGCACGAAGTGGTGAGGCAGTTGCCACAAATCGGCGTCACACAATTGTGATGATGACAACCTTTCCATATGGGTTACTGGCTGGTAGAAATATTTATCACTGAATTCGGAGGGACCGGCTTTTGTTGGAGCCTCCGCGTGCGGTGTATCAGTTGCCGCCGCGGCCCCGCGGTGGGAATCTGTCTACACAGGAGAGATACATGCAAACGAATCGACGGCTTCTAAGCCTGTTGGGTGTTGTGCTTGCGTTCACACTCGTTGCTGCAGCTTGCGGCGACGACGGTGGCTCAAACACCACCGCGGCAGCCACGACCCAAGCACCTGCGACCACGCAGGCCACGACCACGGCTGCCCCGGCCACGACCAAAGCTCCCGAGACAACTCAAGCTCCGGCTACCGACTCCAGTGACGGAACTACGATCATCATCGGTACGACCGACTCGACATCGAGTCTTGACAGTGCCGATGCCTATGCCACCCATGACTGGGAACTGATACGTGCGTTCAATGAACCGCTCCTGCGTTTCGAGCCTGGTAGTGACGCAAAGATCGTGCCTGGCATAGCGGAACTGCCGGTTGCCAGCGATGATGGCATGAGCTGGACGGTCAAGTTGCGCGACGGTTTGGTTTTCGGTGATGGCACCGCCTTAACGGTGGACATGGCCGTGGAACAGCTCAACCGATTGCTCACAATTTCGAAGGACGGACCCAACCAGGTTGGCGAGACGCTCGCTGTTCCGTATGTCGAGAGCATCGAAGCGGTGGGCTCCGACACGATCAAGTTCAATCTCCTCGGACCGGCCGGATTCTTCCCTCAGATCCTGGCGGGAGCTCCCTACTCCATAGCGCACCCGGACACCTTTGCGGCCGAAGAGCTCAACCTCTTCCCCGAGACACCGATATACGGACTCGGTCCATGGGTCATAACTCAGTTCGTGCCAGGTGAGCAGACAGTTCTCGAGCCGAATCCCAACTACAACGGCGACTTCCCCGCGCAGGTGGACCGGATCATCGTTCGTGAATTTGCAGCACCGGATCAGATGGCCGATGCCGTGCGTAGCGGCGAGATAGACATCGCCTGGCGACTGCTTGGAACGGAAGCGGCCGAGGAACTCCAAGGGGTGGATGGTTTGACGGTTGCGAAGGTTGAATCCGGTCCAATCCGGTACCTGATCATCAACCACAACGAATTTGATACGAAGGATCCCAACGTTCGCAAGGCACTTGCCTCGCTGATCGACCGTGACGAATTGTCCGATGTGGTGTTCGGTGGTGCAGTCGAGCCTTTGTTCTCAGCGGTTCCCCCGGGATTCTTGGGATCGAACGAATCGTTCGAGACGAAGTATCAGTCCCCCAACATCGATGCGGCCGTCGCGTTCCTAGAAGCCGCCGGCTTCTCCGCCGACAACAAGTTGCAGCTCCAACTTGCGTATCCGCCGGAGCACTATGGTGTAACCACGGCAGACGGCGTGTTGCTGATCGCCCAGCAATTGGAGGCCTCTGGCTTGATCAGTGTCGAGGTGGTCAGTCAGGAATGGAGCACTTACGTCGGTGCGTGCACCAATGGTGAGTACGAAGTCTGTGTGCTCGGCTGGTTCTTCGACTTCCCAGATGCTGAGAATTACCTACAGCCCTTCATCGAGGGCGACGGTCTCGGCACCAATGTGCTCCAGAATCCCGCCACTGATCCGTCGCTTCTGAGCCTCTTGTTGGAACAGCGCAGCGAGTCCGATCTCGATACCCGGGCGTCGCTCCTCAGCGATCTGCAGGATGTGTACGCAGATGAAGTAGTCACTCTGCCCTTGTGGATTGAGCCCGAGTACATCATCTACCGCGATGGCATCTCCGGCGACTCGTCGCTGGATCGGGCCGAAGCATTGAACATCGGACCGACGTTCAACTTCGTCTACTCGGTCCTTACCAAGACAGCAGGCTGAGATAGCTGAAATTTCGAAATGAGTCGGGAGCGGGATCGTCCCGCTCCCGACTCTGATTTCAATCAAGGAGTTCGCCCGCCACGTGCATCCGTTGACGCTCTTGTTTCTCATATTTGGGCTGCCCTCCTTCACGGCGCTCGTCTGGATCTTCGCCCGCGGCAGCGCACCGTTGCGCCGGTACATAATTACCCGCATTTTGTTGACCGTGCCGATGATCCTCATTCTCGTGTCGGTCGTGTTCTTCGTGTTGCGGGTGATGCCCGGCAGCGTCGTCGATTCGACTCTCGGACCGAAGGCGACAGACGTTTCACGTGAGAATATTGAGGATGCGCTGGGACTCAACGATCCGCTCTACATTCAGTACTTCACCTTCGTAGCTGACGTCGCCACCTTCGATCTCGGCGATTCGTTCATCGGTGCACGGAGACCGATCAAGGACGAGCTTGGTGAGCGATTGCCAGCCACGATCGAACTCATCATCCCGGCGACGATTCTGGCGCTCGGGATTGGACTGGTCGGGGGCACCGCGGCAGCGGTTCGAAGGAAACGGCCGACAGACTATGCATTTCGCCTGTACAGCGTTCTGATCTATTCCATGCCAATTTTCTGGCTCGGCCTGATCCTGAGGCTGGTGTTCAGCGTCTGGCTCGGCTGGACCCCGATTGCGGGGCGGATAGACGTGATCAGCAACATCAACTTGGACAGAACAACAAATATGTTGGTTGTTGATTCAATTATTTCCGGAAACTGGACTGCCTTGAAGAGCACCCTGCAGCATCTCATTCTCCCAACCGTCACCCTCGGCCTTGTGCTCTCGGGCGTGTTCGTTCGACTGACGCGAATTAACGTGATCGAGACACTTCAAGAGGATTACATCGTCGCTGCTGAGGCCCGTGGGATAAGACAGCGCGCCGTCACCTACAGCTACGCGCTGAAGAATGCGATGATTCCGGTGATCACGGTGATCGGTCTGCAGGTTGCGATTCTGCTTGCCGGTGCCGTTCTGACCGAGACGGTATTTTCGTGGCCCGGGATGGGCCGTTATTTGGTCGACCGAATCAGCTCTCGCGACTTCATCGCAGTACAGTCGACAGTGGCCGTATTCGCCATTTTCGTGGCACTCATCAGCCTCGCTGTCGACATTGTGTACTCGGTGCTCGACCCTCGGGTGAAATACTGATGGCCGCTGATGAAGAGATTGAGAATGATGGAGATTCCACCGACGACGAGTGGATCTTGGATCTTGATCGAGTCGGTCTGGTCCGGAGAATGTTCGCGGCCCGCAAGTGGTACAAGGCCGACTGGTGGTTTGTCGCCATCTCCTCGGTCATGGTCGGCGGGTTCATCATCTTGGCTGCGTTTCCTCAGGTTTTCGCTCCACACGATCCCCTCGAGCAGGTCGGCCCGCGGCTACTTGGTCCAGGCGAGTCCCCACCGCAGCAGATCCTTCTTGTGCCCTCTGGTTCGGCTGTCACTGCCATCGCGGATTTTCCGACCGGTGAGCGCGTGCCCTTCGCTGTTGTCGAAACCACCATCTCCAGCGAGGCGGCCAGAGATGAGGCCGCGACCGTATCCGAGACGTTCGAAGGCGAAAGAATACGGCTGAAGATAATTCGATTCGAGACGATCCCGGAGATGTTGGCTTCGATTGAAGTCGGTGATGTTGAGGCCGGAGGAATCTCCTCGACGGATTTCGACCTGATTGGCGATGAGCACCCCACGATCAAGAGCGTGGGTCCGATTTCCGGCGAGCAAGGGTCGGCCACGAGCTTCCTGCTCGGAACAAATCAAATTGGCCAGGACGTGTTGAGTCGGCTGATATGGGGCGCTCGAATCGCGTTGATCATCGGGTTCTCAGCGGCAATAGCGTCCTTCGTGATCGGATTTCCTCTCGGGTTGATTGCTGGATTCGTCGGAGGAAGACTCGACCGGCTGCTGACACTGCTGATGGACAGCATCTACGCGTTCCCGGGTCTAATATTGGCGATCACCATCACCGCCGTGCTGGGTCCGAGCATTCTCAATGTGATCGTGGCGATCGCGGTGCTCTACGTGCCCACTTACTATCGGATTGTCCGGGGGCAGACAATGTCAACAAAGGCATCCCTGTATGTGGAGGCGGCTGAGAGTCTCGGCGCATCGCCGCGTTCTATTCTGGGCCGCTACATCGCTCCGAATGTGGTCCCATCGGTGGCCATCATCTTTTCTGTCAACGTGGCAGATGCGATCCTCACTGGTGCCGGACTGAGCTTCCTGGGCCTCGGGTTGCCCCCGACGACACCTGATTGGGGAATTGACCTGGCGCGCGGTCAGGAATTCATACGTTCCGCTTGGTGGCTGATCACATTTCCAGGCATTGCAGTAATGCTCGTTGTGCTTTCCTTCACGATGATGGGTGAAGGCTTGGTCGAGATTTTCAATCCAAAATTGCGGGACCGCTGATGCCAGACCATGACATCCTCTATTCGGTGCGTGACCTTTCGGTCGTGTACAACACCAGATCGGGACCGGTGAAGGCGGTCGACTCGATGTCCTTCGACATACGTCGAGGTGAGGTACTCGGGGTCGTCGGCGAGTCCGGATGCGGCAAGTCCACCTTGGGCAAGGCGATGATGAGAATGACGAAGCCGCCTGGGCACATAACCGGAGGTGAGCTCGAGTTCGATGGCACAGACCTGATGGCACTGAGCGACCGCGAGATGCGCCAACAACGCGGTGCCCACATCAGCATGGTCTTTCAGGACCCGATGACATCTCTCAACCCGTTGTTGAAGATTGTTGACCATCTCACTCAAGCTGTTCGTAGTCACGAGCCGGGTACCTCAAAAGCAGCTGCGAGGTCACGGGCGGAGGATCTCGTCAAACGCCTCGGAATCCGCGTGGAAAGGTTGGGCGACTATCCGCATCAGTTCAGTGGCGGTATGCGCCAGCGCATCATGATTGCCCTCGCTCTTGCGTCAAGAGCCGATCTTGTAATCGCCGACGAGCCCACGACGGCTCTCGATGTGATCGTTGAGGCCCAGTTTCTCGACATGCTGCGAGAACTTCGCGAGGAGTTCGGCCTGACAATAGTCTTGATAACCCACAACATCGGTGTTGTCGCCGAACTCGCCGATCGAGTTGCGGTGATGTATGCCGGCCGACTCGTCGAGTTGAGCGACGTCGAACCGTTGTTTTTAGAGACGATGCACCCCTATAGCCAAGGCCTATTGCGGTCGGTGCCAAACATTTCACTCGACGAGACCGAGCTCTATCAGATGCAGGGGGCCCCGCCGAGTTTGCTGGATTTGCCATCCGGCTGCTCGTTCCACCCCCGTTGCCCCAGCATCATGCCACAATGCTCGCAGCAGGAACCCACGATCATCGAGGCGGCACCTCAGCACGAGGTTGCATGCTGGCTCCACGGGGAAATCGCTCATGACTGAATCGAACCCGCTTGTCCGTGTCCAGGATTTGAAGAAGTGGTTCCCGGTTCAGCAGGGGCTAATTGCAAACCTGCTCAACCGGGGCGAGGCCGAACACGTTAAGGCTGTAGACGGGGTCGATTTCGAAATCCGGCGAGGTGAGGTTCTCGGCCTTGCAGGCGAGAGTGGGTCCGGGAAGTCGACTGTGGGCCGGCTGGTAGTTCGTCTGCTCGATGCCACCGAGGGTCGGGTGTTCATCGACGGTGTCGATCTCGGTGAGCTTTCGTCTTCGCAGTTGAGGGCCGCCCGCAAGCGAATGCAGGTGATATTCCAGGATCCGCTGGCATCGCTGAACCCACGTATGACCATAGGTCAGGCGATCGAACATCCAGCCCAGATACACATGGCCGATTCTGACTCGTCGGTGCATCGCCAGATGGCTTTGAAGATGCTCGAAAGTGTCGGGATGAACCCCCCTGAGTTCTTCTACGATAAGTACCCTCATCAAATCTCGGGTGGCCAGCGTCAACGTATCGTGATCGCTCGGGCGCTAGTGACCCAGCCTGAACTGATTGTTGCCGATGAGCCCATCGCCATGGCCGACGTGTCGGTTCAGGCCCTGTTGCTAGAGCTGATGGTCAAGCTCAAGAAGGAGTTTGGGCTCACCTACCTGTTCATTACTCATGACCTCGCCACCATCAAGTACATCTGCGATCGCATTGCAATCATGTATCTGGGACGGATAGTCGAGATGGGACGACTGGAAGACATATTCGAGAACCCCCAGCATCCCTATACCAAAGCGCTCCTGGGTGCTGTACCTGTGCCGGACCCACGACATCGGCGCAGCGAGCCGCTGCCTACTGGCGAAATTCCCAACCCGATCAATCCACCGTCCGGATGCAATTTTCATCCTCGATGTTCGATCGCATCAAAGGGCCTCTGCGATGAGATTGATCCCGACTTGATGCCGTTCGAGGATTCCAACGACCATACCGTGGCCTGTCATCTCCGTACGCCGCAGTACCGTCACCTTGACCCAGACGGTGTCGCCGCCGCCGACTGACAAGCCAATCCGTTTGGGCTGCCGCGGCCCCGGCACAAAGTTCTTCCAAAGTTGGACGCTAGGTGTAGATGAACGACCGACATGACGACTAGTTTCGGCGTACGTGACGCTCCGGATCGAGGTAACAGCAGTAGATACCCCTGAGGCATCGCGGCTTCTTGCGGCAGCCGACGCGCTGTCTGTCGAGCGACTTCACAATTGCGCAGTCACGAGGATCTACAACGTGGCCGGCGATTTGAGCGAATCGGATGTTGTGAGGCTGTGCACCGAGCTTCTGGCAGATCCGGTGGTCGACCAATGGCGCATCGGAGGCAGTGAGCCGGTCGGGCGATCGGTGGAGGTGTCCGTACAGCCTGGAGTCACCGACTCTGATGCCCGCGAGTTGGAGCGAGCAGCACGCGAGCTGGGGCTCCCCGAGATCCGGGTGGCAACTGCGGTGCGTTACGACCTCATCGGCGATTTGACGGCTGCCGACGTCGACCGGTTGGTCAAGCGAGAGCTCGTCAATACGACCATCGAGCGCTGGTCGAGTGATGCGCTGACCCCGGAATTTTCCACCGGAGCGCTGGCCGAAACTCGAGTCGAGTTGGTCGACCTATCCGGGCTCGACGATCACGAATTGATGGAGCTCAGTCGCAACCGCGTTCTGTCGCTCGACCTGGCCGAGATGCAAACCATCCGCGACTATTTCGAGGCAGCCGGTCGCTCACCAAATGACGCCGAGCTGGAGACGTTGGCCCAGACTTGGTCAGAGCATTGCGTTCACAAAACCTTTCGGGCAATGATCGATCTGACCCACCGACGAGCCGATGGCACCGTGTCGGTGAGCCAACACGACGGGCTGCTGGCGGCGCTGCGCGTGGTCACCGAAGAGCTCGACCCATGGTGGTTGCGGTCGGCATTTGTCGATGACGCGGGAATTATCGCGTTCGACGACATCAACGACATCGCTTTCAAGGTGGAGACCCACAACCATCCATCAGCACTCGAACCGTTTGGCGGCGCCAACACGGGGGTGGGTGGAGTGGTTCGCGACGTGATCGCAGTGTCGGCTCGCCCTATTGCATGCACCGACGTGTTGTGTTTCGGGCCGATTGATCTCGCCGACGATCGGCTTCCGGCCGGTGTGCTCCATCCCCGCCGTATACGTGACGGTGTGGTGGCCGGAATTGCCGATTACGGCAACAAGTTGGGCCTGCCCACCGTCAACGGATCCGTGATTTACTCGGAGGGGTATACAGGAAATCCGTTGGTCTACTGCGGTGCCGTGGGAATGTTGCCTCATGGGTCCCACCCCACCGAGGCCCGCGTGGGCGACCGGGTCGTCTCGATTGGTGGTCGGGTGGGCCGCGATGGCATTCACGGCGCCACGTTCTCCTCCGCTGGGATGGACGCCAACACCGGCGAGGTGGTCGGAACCGCAGTCCAGATCGGTGACCCCATCACTGAAAAGGGCTGCATGGAGGTGGTGGAGCGGGCTCGTGACGCCGCGCTCTACACGGCCATCACCGACTGCGGCGCCGGCGGACTTTCGTCGTCTGTCGGTGAGATGGGCGAGGACCTCGGCGTTGAGGTCGATCTATCTGGTGTCCTGCTGAAATATCCCGGGCTTCAACCGTGGGAGATCTGGCTCTCAGAAGCACAAGAGCGAATCGTCTTGGCCGTACCCCCGCACCACCTCCCTGCCTTGCGTGACCTTTGCCAACAATGGGATGTAGAACTCACCGACCTCGGGGAGTTCACCGGGTCTCACCGGCTGGTTGTGCGCCATGGCGAGGTGAGTGTCGTCGATATCACCATGGATTTCCTTCACGACGGACTCCCGCGGCGCCACATGCATGGTGAATGGACCGATCCGTCGCCCGACGATGGTCGACATGTTTCGCTGACGTCGTCGTTGCTCCTGGAAATGTTGGCGCATCCCGATGTGGCGTCCAACGAAGACATCATTCGGCGCTACGACCACGAGGTCAGAGGTGGCACAGTCGTGCGCCCGATGGTCGGACCACGGGCCGACGGGCCGTCTGATGCCGCGGTGATCAAGCCGCTCGGCACGGCCGATCATCCCGCGGCTGTCGTTCTGTCGAACGGAATATGCCCAAGGGTTGGTGTCGCCGATCCGTATGCGATGGCGTTGGCGGCCATCGACGAGGCGGTTCGAAATATGGTCGCGGTGGGTGGTGATCCGTCACGAGTAGCACTTCTCGACAACTTCTGTTGGGGCGACCCGACGAAGCCCGACAGGCTGGGCAGTTTGGTGCGTGCCGTGCAAGGTTGTGTCGACGGGGCGCGTCTCTACAAGATGCCGTTCATCTCCGGCAAGGACAGCCTCTTCAACGAGTTCGACGGGGAATCTATACCTGGCACGCTGCTGATTTCAGCCATTGGTTTGGTGCCCGATATCGAACACACGGTCACCAGTGCTGGCGCAGATGATGGCGACGATGTCTGGTTGGTCGGCCATTCATCCAACGATTTGGGTGGCTCGTTGGTCAACGTGATGCTCGACCTCGGGTCGACGAGAGTTCCCGAGTCGGTCACAGATCCATTGCCGCGTTACCAAGCGGTCCACACAGCGATCTCCGGCGGACTTATCAGCGCGGCCCATGACTGCAGCGAAGGTGGATTGTCGATAGCCATAGCCGAGATGGCGATCGCATCGAGGCGCGGATTCGATGTAACCGCTCCGGCTGGATCCGATGATGCTCTCAGGGCTTTGACAAACGAGGCGCCAGGACGGATCGTGCTGACCGCCGCACCGTCCAACCGCGAAAAGTTGACATCTGTCCTCGGCAATCATGCGGCCCGTATCGGGATGGTCGGGAGCGATCCTCGCATCCGACTCCGTTTCGATTCTGACGTTGTGGAGATCGGTATCGACGCGGCGGTCGCCGCCTTCACCGGCCACCAGGACACGGCGCTATGAGCAGGCCTCCGGTTCTCATTCCCCACGCTTCGGGCACCAACCGCGACCACGAGGCGGCGCAGGCAGTGGAGTCGGCTGGTGGCGATCCTCGCATCATCCACATCAACTCATTGAGAAACGGCGAGGCGAAGTGGTCGGATCACGCGGCGATTCTTCTACCCGGCGGATTCAGCTACGGAGACTCCCTTGGTGCCGGTGGTCGTCTCGCATTGGAGTTGCGCACCTGGTTCGCCACCGAGTTGTCGGACGCCGTCACCGCCGGCCGACCAATACTGGGCATCTGCAACGGGTTCCAAGCCTTGGTGAAGGCCGGCCTACTGCCCGGCCCGCTGCGGCCGACCGGGCGAAGCGTCACTCTCACCCACAACCAGCGTGGCAATTTCGAATGCCGCTGGGTCACCCTCGGGGTGGAGCCGTCGTGCCGTAGCGGATGGCTCTCGGCGATGCCCGACACGATCGTGCGCTGTCCGGTGGCTCACGGCGAGGGCCGCTTCACCGTGTCCGACCCGGCGGTGGTCGATGAGATGACCGACGCCGGGTTGATTGCATTCCGTTACCTCGATTCGGGCACCGTCGCCACGCCACCAACCGGGCCCGCGGCAGGCAGATATCCGGCGAATCCCAACGGGTCGGTGGCCGACATTGCCGGTGTGTGTGATCTGACCGGAACCGTGGTCGGGCTCATGCCCCATCCCGAGGACCACATCTTCGATTGGCAGCGGCCATCCGGAGCACCCGGGCATTCGGGCCTACCGTTGTTCAAAGCATTCGTGGAGGCAGCCAAATGACCATCGACCTTTCGCCCGCCATCTCCCAACCCTTCGATGGTCTAGCCCCTGGGTGTCTCGACGACATTGCGCCGATAAGTCGCGGAAAGGTGCGCGACATCATCGACCTGGGCGACCGGATCGTGTTGGTTGCCACCGACCGGATCTCGGCTTTCGACCATGTATTGGGGACGGTGCCGTATCGGGGCCAAGTTCTCAACCAGATGGCTGCCTGGTGGTTCGAGCAGATCGAAGACATAGTTCCATCGCACGTCGAGTCAGTTATCGACCCCAATGTCACCATTGGCCGCAAGTGCGACACCATCCCGGTGGAGGTGGTGGTGAGAGCCCAACTCACCGGCACAACGTCCACGGCGCTGTGGACTCGCTACGCAGCCGGCGACAGACAAATATACGGCCTCGACTTTCCCGACGGCATGGTCAAGAACGATCCTTTGCCTGCGGCGATCATCACACCGACCACCAAGGCCGAACACGGTGGCCACGACGCGCCAATCACCGAAGCCGAGATCGTGGAGAGCGGTGTTGTCGAGGCATCTCTCTGGCAGGAAGTGCGAACCGCAGCCCTGGCGGTGTTCGAACGAGGGCGTGAAATCGCAGCCCGGAACGGCCTGATACTGGTCGACACAAAATACGAATTCGGTGTCGATCAGCAAGGCCGGCTAACCATCATCGACGAGGTCCACACGCCGGACTCATCCAGGTATTGGAGAGCCTCCACCGCCGCTGATTTGATAGCCGCCGGCAATGAGCCAGAAAATCTCGACAAGGAGGTCGTCAGGCTGGCCTACGCAGCCGACGGCTACATCGGTGACGGTGAGCCTCCTCCTCTTCCGGCGGCTCTCGCGGCCAAAGCGTCCGCTGTCTACACTCAGGCATTCGAAATGCTCACAGACTCGAAATTTCGGCCGGCGACATATCCGGCTGGCCCACGAATAGAGGCGGCCATACGTGATGCGATCTGACCAACCGCTCGTGGGCGTAGTGATGGGCAGCGAATCTGATTGGCCGACGATGCGCCGAGCCTGTGATGTGCTCACGGAATTTGGGGTGGCCCATGAATACCAGGTTGCATCCGCCCATCGGACACCCGATCTGATTTCCGAGTATTCCACCGAGGCCGAGGGCAGAGGACTCCGCGCCATCATCGCCGGAGCGGGAGGCGCTGCTCATCTGGCGGGTGTGATCGCCGCCTACACGATCGTTCCGGTGATCGGAGTGCCGATCCAGAGCCGTGCTCTCAACGGCATCGACTCGCTCTTGTCCACAGTTCAGATGCCGGGTGGTGTGCCGGTGGCCACGATGGCGATCGGTGATGCTGGAGCCACCAACGCCGGGCTGTTTGCCGTGTCGCTGCTCGCGGGTTCCGATCCCGATCTGGCACTTGCGCTACACGCCTACCGCAAGCGACGGGCCGACAAGATCCGTGCGACGGAGATTGAGCTATGAACGAAGACCATCCTCACGACGAGTGCGGGGTCGTCGGCATCTACGCCCCCGGCAAGGACGCGGCCCGCCTCACGTTCTTCGCTCTCCACGCCCTGCAACATCGTGGACAGGAAGCCGCCGGAATCGCCACCTCCGACAATGGCGTCGCCAACATCCACAAGGGACAGGGCTTGGTCACCAGCGTCTTCAACGAAGACAACTTGTCGACCCTCACCGGTGATCTCGCCATTGGCCACACTCGTTACTCCACCACGGGCGGTTCGGGCCTGCGAAACGCCCAACCCCAGGTGATCGAGACCATCGACGGGCCACTGGGGCTCGCTCACAACGGCAATCTCATAAATGCACCGCAACTCAGACGGGAACTGCTGGAGCGCGGGATCGGACTTCAAACGTCGTCAGACACTGAAGTGATGGTCCACATGCTCGCTGGTGCCGGCGGCGACTGGATGAGTCGTATCAAGGTGTTGATGAGTCGGGCCGAGGGCGCGTTCGCACTTACGATCCTTACGCGTGATGCCATCTACGGAGTCCGCGATCCGTGGGGGTTCAGGCCTCTTGTGATCGGCGAATTCGATGGGGGCCACGTGCTGGTTTCCGAGACGTGTGCCTTCTCCACCATCGGTGCGAAGTTGGTGCGGGAGGTAGAGCCGGGCGAGATCGTGAAATTGTCGGCCGACGGTATTCAGGTCGAACAGGGGGCTGTGCCGAAGAAGCGGTCGTTCTGCACCTTCGAACAGATCTACTTCTCTCGCCCAGACAGTGTCCACGGAGGAAATCTGGTCCACTCAACCCGTCAGAGGCTGGGCCGTGAATTGGCGAGGGAATCACCGATCGACGCCGACCTGGTGGTGCCGGTTCCCGATTCGGGCACCCCTCACGCTGTCGGGTTCGCCCAGGAATCGGGAATTCCCTACACAGAGGGGCTCATCAAGAACCGTTATGTCGGTCGCACATTCATCGAGCCGACCCAACGGCTGCGGGAAGCCGGTGTCGCGATGAAGTTCAATCCGCTGGGCGACAATTTGTTCGGCAAGCGGGTCGTGATGGTCGACGACTCGATCGTGAGAGGCACGACGAGTGGCCCGCTGGTGGCGATGATGCGAGATGCCGGTGCCACCGAGGTTCATGTGCGGGTGGCGTGTCCGGCCATTACCGACCCGTGCTACATGGGTGTCGATATGGCATCGCGCGACGAGCTGATCGCGGGGCACCGAAGCGTGGAGGAGATCCGCCAACATATCGGCGCCGACTCGTTGGCGTTCCTGTCGATAGACGCACTCATGCGAGCGCTCGAAACCGACGAGGGCTACTGCAACGCGTGCTTCACAGGCAACTATCCGTTCGATTCTGAACGATTTGTGCAGTTGCGGCTCAACCCAAAGGATCAATTCGCCCAGGTATGGGGCGACTGAGATGCCCGCATGACCGGCGCAACCGTTCTCATAATCGGAGGAGGCGGGCGCGAGCATGCGCTCGCATGGTGTTTTGCCAGAGCAGATTCCGTGGCGGAGGTGCTGGTTGCTCCCGGGAACGCCGGTACCGCAATGGAAACGGGTTGTCGCAATATCGACGTCGACACAGGTGATGTCGCCGCGTTGGTCGAACTTGCGCACTCCAATGCCGTAGATCTCGTGGTCGTTGGACCCGAGGGTCCTCTGGTGGCCGGGGTTGTCGACGCGCTTACCGACGCGGCGATTCCGGCGTTCGGCCCCAGAGCAGGAGCGGCCCGTCTAGAGGGCTCGAAAGCGTTCTGCAAGGAATTTCTGATGCGTCATGGCATCCCGACAGCTTGGGCATCAACACATTCTGATTTGGAATCAGCGATCGAGGGTTTGAAAAAGTTCGCGGAGCCACCCGTGGTGAAGGCCAGCGGGTTGGCGGCCGGTAAGGGCGTGATCGTGGCCCAGACATTCGGCGAAGCCGAAAATGCCATTCGGTGGATGTTGGTCGATTCCAAATTTGGGTCCGCCGGTTCAGAGTTATTGCTCGAAGAACGGCTTCGCGGCACTGAAGTATCGGTGTTGGCGTTCTGCGACGGCAAACGCTGGTCGCTGATGCCGGCTGCCCAGGACCACAAACGGCTACTCGCTGACGACATCGGGCCCAACACCGGAGGTATGGGGGCGTTCGTGCCGTCCCCGGTTGCCGACCACAACCTGATCTCCCGAGTCAAACGGGAGATCATCCAACCGACACTTGCTGGAATGGCTGCAGAAGCAAACCCCTATCGCGGGGTGCTCTACGTCGGCGTGATGGTCACTCCCGACGGCCCAAAGGTGATCGAGTTCAATTGCCGATTCGGTGACCCGGAGACCCAAGTGGTGCTGCCGCTTCTTCGTTCTGATCCCCTCGAACTGTTCGTGGCATGCGCTGCTGGTTCACTCGACGGCATCCGTCCCGAGTGGTCGGCCGACGCCGCGGTCACGGTGGTGATGGCCAGCGAGGGGTATCCGGTTTCGAGTGCTCCTTCGGCTTCGATCAGCGGCCTTCAACAGGCACGAGACGTCGGCTGCACGGTTTTCCATGCAGGCACTCGTATCGACGACGGGGGAGATGTGAAGACATCGGGCGGCCGCGTGCTGGCCGTCACAGCGGTCGACTCTGAGCTTGCGGTCGCCGCCCACAAGGCTCATGAAGGTGTTGCCCTCATCAACTTCGACGGCGCGCAGCACAGAGCCGATATCGCACTTGCGACCGCAAAGGTGAGGCCATGACCAGCTATCGCGACGCAGGCGTCGATATCGACGAGGGTAATCGAACGGTGAAACTGCTCTCAGATGCAGTGAAGTCGACCATGACCCCGCCGGTTCTGTCCGAGATCGGCGCGTTCGGTGGCTTGTTCGCAGCCGACTCACTCGGTCCCGGGAAAATTCTGGTGGCGTCCACCGACGGCGTTGGCACCAAGGTCGAGTTGGCGGCGCGCCATGGGCGGTGGCGTGGCGTTGGAATGGATCTCGTCAACCATTGCACCGACGACATCTTGGTGCAGGGAGCCCGCCCGCTGTTCTTCCTCGACTACATCGCAACTGCCAAGCTGGTGCCCGAGGTCGTCGCCGAGATCGTGATGGGGATGGCCGAAGCGTGTCGGGCCTCGGCTTGTGCACTTCTGGGCGGAGAAACTGCTGAGATGCCGGGGGTCTACACGCCCGGCTCGGTCGATATAGCCGGAACCATCGTGGGCGTGGTTGATCGTGAGGATCTGTGGCCCCGCAGCGATGAGATGATCGAGGGAGATGTGCTGGTGGGCTTGCCCAGCTCCGGCCCCCACACCAACGGCTATTCCCTCATTCGCAAGCTTCTGGAATCTCACGACGCCGACGAGTCGATGCTCGACGCGTTGCTTGCACCGCATCGCAGCTACGTCCCAGATATCGATCGCATGCTTGCTTCCGGCATCAAACCGAAGGCGCTTGCCCATATCACCGGCGGTGGGTTGTTCGAAAATGTGCCGAGGGTGCTGCCACAGCATCTACGCGCCGACGTAACTCTCGGCTCCTGGGATGTGCCGACGGTGTTTCGAACGTTGGCGTCATGGAGCAACATGCCCGACAATGAACTGTTCCGGGTGTGGAACATGGGAATCGGCTTGGTGGTGGCCATGACCGCGGATGATGCTCAAAGATCAGAGAATCTCGGCTATCCGGTGATCGGCTCATTGGGATCGCGTGACGTCGACGGGGCTGCCGTAGCACTGCACGGTAGTTGGGAGTGAGCGCCCGACTCGTCGTCCTGGCCTCAGGGGAGGGCACCAATCTGCAGGCGATCATCGACGCCAGTCGAAGTGGCGGGATCGATGCCGACGTGGTCCACGTGATCACCAATCGAACCGACGTGTATGCAGCCACCCGTGCCCGCGCAGCAGGAATCACCACCGAGTGCCGAATGTTTATGGGCCCTACTCCAACTGGCGCTGATCGAGCGGCGATGCGGCGCGCCTACGATGCGGATTTGGCCACGGCTGTCGCGTCACACCTGCCGGATCTGGTTGTTCTGGCTGGCTGGATGCACCTGCTTTCGTCGGCTTTTCTCGACCGGTTCCCGGGTCGGGTTGTCAACCTCCATCCCGCCCTGCCGGAGACGTTTCCCGGTGCGCACGCCATCGACGATGCCTGGGCTGCTCATATCGAGAGTGGCCTCGACCACACGGGGGTAATGGTTCATCTGGTGCCCTATGAAGGAGTGGACAGCGGGCCGGTGGTGATGAGCCGCCGTGTCGACATACTCGACACCGACACTCGCGAATCACTCGAGGAACGAATCCACGAGGTTGAGCACGAGGTGTTCGTCGCCGCTATCGCCCAACTGACAATGGATTTGAGATGATCACGCAGTCACACGACTTACCGTCTGGATTGAAGCTCTGGATTGCTGGCGCCCGACCTCGCACACTGCCAGCCGCTGTGGTTCCGGTAGCGGTGGGAGCGGCAGTCGCCGTCGGTCGCGGCGACAACACATCATGGTGGAGAGCATTGGCGGCGCTGGTGGTCTCGTTGGCGCTCCAGGTCGGGGTCAACTATGCCAACGACTATTCCGACGGGGTGAAGGGCACCGACGGGGGCGAGCGTGTCGGACCGCTCCGCCTGGTCGGCTCCGGCCTTGTTGCTCCGAGCGCCGTGAAGTTGGCGGCCATGTTGTCGTTTCTCGTCGCCGCGATCGCCGGCACAGTGTTGGCCGTCGTGGTCGGCCCCGAACTGTTCTTGATTGGTGCGGCGTCCTTGGTCGCAGGATGGACCTACACCGGGGGCCCCCGACCATACGGATATCTGGGTCTCGGCGAGGTCTTCGTATTTGTCTTCTTCGGAATGGTGGCAACGGTCGGAACCACCTACGTATTGCTCGAACGGGTCGACGGTTTGGCCGTCGCCTGCAGCATCAGCGTTGGCCTGTGGGCTGCGGCGCTGCTGGTGATCAACAATCTGCGTGACATTCCCGGTGACACCACTTCCGGCAAGCGCACGCTCGCGGTGAGGCTCGGATCACACAAGACGCGAGTGATGTTCGTGGCGATGCAATACGCGGCCTTTGGAACCACGATTTTGGTCGATATTTTCAGTGGCAGGGGAGCAGCGCTGGCGTTTCTTGGAATGCCATTCGCCATGATGGCCATGTACAAGGTGGGCCGAGGGGCCGAGGGCCGCGACCTGATTCCCGTGCTGGGTGCCACCGGCAGAGCACAACTTGTCGCCGGCCTTGCCATGGCCGTGGGACTGGCTATCACCGGCTGATTTCCGGCGATCGCATCGCTCCACCCGGCAGGCTGTCAGCGAACTCGAGTGGCGGTGATCAGTTGTGCGCCTGTGAAGAGCTTTCGTTCGACTTTCTCGAATCCTGCCGAGGCCAGATCGGCAGACATCGTCTCCCAATCCGGTAGGTAGACAAGAGACTTCGGAAGATATCGATAGGCAGTGCCATCGGATAGAAGCCTGCCTATCAACGGGACCACGCGTCCGAAATAGAAGCCGTGCCCGAGTCGAAGGATGCGGTTGGTGGGCCGGGCAGCGTCGAGCAGGGCGATGCGGCCGCCTGGCCGGACGACTCGCGAGAGTTCCGCGAAAAACTCCGGTAGATCGACCAGATTTCGTAGGGCGAAGCCGCAAGTGGCGCCGTCGACTGACGAATCGGAGAGTGGCATGGCGAGTATGTCGGCGTGTAGCAGTGGCGACGAGGTCTTGGCCGACGCGAGCATCCCCATCGAGAGGTCGAGCCCGACCGCGACAATTCCGTGGCGTTGGAGCTCGCGGCAGAGATCACCAGTGCCACAGGCCAGATCGGCTACCACGGATCCTCCGGGAAGGCCGAGATCTCTCACAGTGCGGCGACGCCACCTCACATCCAGACCAAATGTCATCACGCGATTGACCAGGTCGTAGCGGGGTGCAATCGCGTCGAACATCGACCGGACGGCACGTCTCTTCTCATTGCCGGTTGGAAGGGCCTCAGGGTCGACGGTGACGCCGTCGTCGAGGATTGGGGAATCTTCGGTGGGGCTCACCAGAGGGATCTCACTTGAACCAGATCTTCTGGTAGGAGGTGCTCATGGGGTGGAGCAGTAAGGCGACGAGAGCGATCTCGAACATCAAGCTAATGGGATCGCGAAGTGCATCACTCAATCCGTTGGTGATGACCACACCAAAGGTGATCACCAACGGTGCGACTGCGGAGACCACGCCGAGTCGGTACCCCCAGCGGCGCTCATTGGCAATGCCGTAGGCGCCGGCAACCATTCCAAACGTGAGCAGTAGCACGACAATTGTGCCCAGCGCACGGGATCCGAACAAGTCGAATCGGCCAACGGCAGACAAGCCGCCAAACAGAATTGCCAGCACGCCGTTGAAATACATCAACAACTGGGAGATGTAGAGCGTTTGCGGCTGACGGGAATTGACCCAGATCCGTTGGTTCATGTTCCCAGTATGTCTCAGTTGCCGTGCACACCCTCCCCTGGCCGGGTTGGAATTGGGGTATGGACTCAGCGCTTGCGCGGACTGTTCAAAATCTGCCGACTGGCACTCAGTTGACCGCAGGCCGCATCGATATCCGTGCCGCGATTTCGCCGAACCGTGGCGTTGACGCCCTGCTGTTCGAGCTCATCACGAAACGCGTCGACTCCCTCACGTGGGGTGCCGACTGCCAGGTATCCGGGCGTGGGATTGAGGGGAATGAGGTTGACGTGGGCCCTGAGCCGGTGGCACAGCGCAGCAAGCTCGCGCGCGTCGGAGGCATGGTCGTTGACGTCCTTGATGAGAGCCCATTCGAACGAGAGGCGACGATTCTTGGCGGCCAGATAACGCTCACATGCGAGGGCCAGCTTTTCAATCGGGTATCGACGGTTGATCGGGACAAGCTGACTTCTCAGGGTGTCGTTGGCAGCGTGGAGTGACACGGCGAGATTGACCGGCAAAGCCTCGTGGGCGAGTCGGTCGATACCCGGGATCACTCCCACCGTGGAGATGGTGAGGTGCCGAGCTGAAATACCGACGTCGCCGTGAAGCCGCTCCACGGCCACCCAGGTCCGGTCGTAGTTGGCGAGAGGCTCGCCCATGCCCATGAAGACGACATTTGACACCCGACGGGCTTTCGACGCAACGCGCGCCCTCACTACCTGCTCGACAATCTCTCCGACCGACAGCTGGCGATCGAATCCGCTTTGGCCGGTGGCACAGAAATCGCATCCCATTGCGCAACCGGCCTGCGTCGACACGCACACGGTGGTGCGTTCCTTGTAGTGCATCAGCACCGTCTCGATCATCCGACCATCGTGCAGTTTCCAGAGCCACTTGACGGTCTCGCCATCGCTGCTGACCGACTCGGTCTCGGGCTCGAGGGCGGTCGGCAAGGCCTCAGCCAGCTTCGCCCGAAGTGCTTTGGGCAGGTTGGTGATCTCCTCGAGGCTTGCGCCCTGTTCGTAGAGTCCCTTCCAGATCTGATCGATGCGGTAGCGAGGCTGATCCACGAGGAGCGCCTCGATTTCCGATCGTGTCGGGTCGTACCGCAATACGGGGGCATCGACGCTGTATCGGCCCACAACTTGGATCTTGGTCATGGTTCAGTCCGTCGGTAGGCACGGTCGGTGTGGTGATGAAGGAATCCGAGGCGCCGGTAGACGGCATTGGCCGCAACGTTGTCGCTCTCGACATACAGCATGCCCGTGGCAAGGCCCCGATCGGCCAACCACTCGAGGCCGGCGAGGGTCATCGGTGCGCCCAGGCCACGGCCGTGGAAATCCGGATCGATTGCGATCAGGTAGATCTCACCGATCGGCGGGTCGATGTCGGCATGCACTTTGGTCCAACAGAACCCGGCCATTCGACCATTGATATGCAGGAGCCTGAACCCGTCCGTATCGAACCATGGCTCCGACATCGATTTTTCGACATCAGTTGGCGTGAGGCCGCTCTGTTCGGGATGCCAACTGAATGCTCGGTTGTTGACGGCCACGAAGTCGTCGATGTCGTCGACAGTGAAAGATCGAGTTTCGAGGTTGGACGGCGGAGCCGGAAGTGGGCGTCGCAGCTGCCACAAGTCGCGGTACTGCGACCAACCACAGTTGATCAGCGCTCTGTCGGCGAGCGGCTCCACCTCGTGGAGCCATAATTGGACCGGCCCGTGATCACATTCATGCAGCGCGGCATCAACCCCGGCGCACATCTCGACGGTGTTGAGGGTGTCTTGGACATCGATCGACCACCGAAAATCGCCATCTGATGGTCCGACGAGGTTGATGGGCACTGTCGAACAATATCGACTGGGTGGAGCTGCGGCGATCACCAGACGATGGGTAGTGTCGTGCCCCATGGCCAGACCAAGGACACCGAAGGGCAGAGCCAGGCGTGTGAACGAGCGTCTGACAGTTGAGTACCCCGACGCGATTTGCGAACTCGACCATCGTGATCCCTTCGAGCTTCTGGCAGCCACGATCCTGTCTGCGCAGGCCACTGATGTCGGAGTCAACAAGGCGACGCCGGGTTTGTTCAAGCGGTTCCCGGATCCATGGACCTTGGCCGAGGTCGATCCTGAACAGGTGGAACCGTATGTCAACACGATCGGGCTGTTTCGTCAGAAGTCGAAGAGCCTTGTTGGAATGGCCAGAATGCTGGTGAAGGATTTCGACGGGGAGGTGCCTTCAGCGATGAAGGACCTCGTGAAGCTGCCCGGCGTCGGACGCAAGACGGCAAACGTGGTGAGAAGCGTGGCATTGGGTCTGCCCGGTCTGCCGGTCGACACCCATGTGACGCGACTCAGCCATCTTCTGCAACTCACAGAACAGACCGACGCGGTCAAGATCGAACTTGAGCTGAATCAGATGGTTCCGGCTGCGGAGCGTGGAGAGTTCAGTTTGCGAATCATTCTTCATGGTCGACGGGTTTGTGTTGCCAGAAAACCGCGATGTGAAGAGTGCGTACTCAACGACTTTTGCCCGTCATCACGCGTTTGAGCCGTTCATACGCCCACCGATAGAGGAATTCGGCTCTGTTGGGAAAAAATCGGGAATCATATTTTCGTACATGCTTGGCAGTGGTTTCGAACATGGTCAGCAGTGGGCTATATTGCCGACACGGTCGAGCTCCCGCCGCTCGATCGTAAATGGTGACACGAGGGATCCGCCGCCCTGTGTCGCCGGCGGCCGTCTCCTTCGTGGAGGCGGCCGCTTTCTTTTTCGGTAGTTGCCGCCTGTTTTCGGTAGTTGCCGTCGATTCAGTCGAGCGCTCGCCCGATGGAACGAAGACGACGTTCCGCGGTGAGCAGGGTGCGTTCCACCTCGTGGAGGCGTCCGATCACTGGATCATCGGGGTTGTCACTACGGCGTTCGGCCAAGCCCCCGATGCGTCGCACCAGATCGGAGACGGTCGTCGTCATTGAGGAAAGTTCGGCTGCGTCTGGATCCATCTTCGCAGTATCGCCGAGAAATCGGTCGGGTGGTACCGGTCAGGCCCGCTAGCGTGGCGCGGTGCTCACGAGGATCGATCTGCGAGGTGTCCAAGGAGCGGTGGCGCCCCATCTGCCACGCCCGTCCACACCGGCAGACGGCCCGATCGCGGCCGTCCGCGAAATCGTTCAACACGTCCGAGAGGGTGGCGATAAAGCCGTTCTTGACTACACCTCAAAGTTCGATCAGGTCGACCTTCCATCCTTGAATGTCTCACACGCCGATATGGCCGAGGCCAGAGATCGCGTCGATCCGGTCGTGATTGAGGCCCTACAAGCAGCGGCGGATTCGATCATCGAATATCACTTGGCGCAGATGCCCACTGACGTCACAGTCAACCGCGCCGGAGTGGTCATTCAGGGGTTGCACAAACCCGTCCGGCGCGCTGGATGCTACGTGCCTGGCGGCCGCGCCGTGTATCCGTCCACCGTGCTGATGACCGCGATTCCAGCCCGTGTAGCGGGCGTTTCTGAGGTTGTTCTCTGTGTGCCACCGGGCCGCGATGGTCGGGTTCCCGACGTCGTCCTCGCCGCGGCGGCGATTGCCGGGGTCGACGAGGTGATTCCCGTAGGAGGAGCGCAAGCAATCGCAGCCATTGCCTACGGAACCGAGAGCATCCGTCCGGTCGATGTCATAGTCGGGCCCGGAAACGTATATGTGGCCTTGGCCAAGCAGGAGGTCGCCGGTGTTGTCGGCGTGCCGTCCTCGTTCGCAGGCCCGAGCGAAGTAGTGGTGGTTGCCGATGGTTCGGTGTCATCCGACTTTGCTGCAATAGATCTGATGCTCCAGGCCGAACATGGCCCCGATGGGCTCGCTTGGTTGGTCACGTGGAGCGAGGCCGTCGCCGATGAAGTCAACGAGGCCGTCAATCGGCTTGTGTCGAGTGCCCCCCGCCGAACAGAAATAGAAGCCACCCTCGCGAAGTCGGGATACGCCGTGGTGTGCGAATCCGCCGAACAGGCAATGGAGGTGTCCAACTTCATCGCTCCTGAGCATCTTGAGTTGCAGACGAGCGATCCGGAAAGCTTGATCCCCTTGGTCGAAAACGCCGGAGCCGTTTTTTGTGGAGCATGGGCGCCAGCGTCGCTGGGTGATTACGTTGCCGGACCGAGCCACGTGCTGCCCACCAATGGCACCGCTCGATTCGCGAGCGCCCTCACTGTTCACGACTTCATGAAGGACGTGCATGTCGTGCGCGTCGATCACGAAGGTTTCGAGTCGATGGGAGACCACGTCGTGGCGCTCGCCCGAGCCGAGGGACTCGCGGCCCACGCGGCGTCTATCACGGTGCGCCGCGCCTTGGGAAGATCGAAATGAGCGCCATCGTCGAGCCGCGTGAATCAGTGTCGCTCATCGAGGGATATCACTCACCCCAACTCGACGTCGATGTGAGGCTCAACACCAACGAAAGTCCTGTTGGGCCACCTTCGGAATTTGCCGGCGAGGTTGCCGAGGCAATTCGCTCAATCGAGTGGAACCGCTACCCCGATCGGCAAGCGACAGGTTTGCGGTCGGCCATCGCCGGACTGCACCACGTCGACCCATCGTCGATTTTTGCGGCAAACGGTTCCAATGAGGTGTTACAGACACTGCTGCTCACATACGGCGGGCCAACACGCTGCGCGGCAATGTTTGAGCCCACCTACGCGCTCCACTCGCATCTCAGTCGCATCACCGGCACCCATGTCGCTCAGGGCGAACGAAACGAAGATTTTTCGCTCGATCTCAGAGAGGTTGAACGGGTGATCGACGCCGATCACCCCTCGATCGTCTTTTTGTGCTCTCCCAACAATCCAACCGGGGTGGTCGATGCTCGCGCCGACGTCGCGGCTGTGTTGGAGATGACGGCTGATTCTGGTGCGCTGCTGTGCATCGATGAGGCATACGCACAATTTTCGCCCTGGACCGCACTCGACATGATGGGAAGTGACGTGCCGTTGGTGGTCACACGCACATATTCCAAGACGTGGGCCATGGCGGGTGCACGTTTGGGCTACATGGTCGCCCCCGATTGGGTAATTGCGGAGATGGGGAAGGTGGTGCTGCCCTACCACCTCGATTCGATGACACAGATCGCGGGAACTCTTGCGCTGCGTCATCTTGATGCCATGGATGACCGGGTCGGCGAGATCGTCGCAGAACGTCAGAGGCTTGCCGGCCGACTTTCACAGCTCCCTGTTCGAGTCTGGCCGTCCGGCTCGAACTTCATTTTGTTCCGAACCGAGACCATGCCCGGGCAAGATGTCTGGCAGGCACTCGTCGACAAGTCGGTGCTCGTACGCAACTGCGCCTCGTGGCCCCGACTTGATGGTTGTCTTCGTGTCACGATTGGCACTTCTGAAGAGAACGATCTATTCCTCGAAGCACTCACGGAGGTGCTCGCATGAGTCGCCGAGCCGAACAAAGTCGCCAAACCAAAGAGACATCGATCGAGATCTCCCTCGATATCGACGGATCCGGCCAAACCGAGGTATCCACCGGCCTGCCGTTTTTCGACCACATGGTGGATCAACTCGGCCGACATGGTGGGTTTGACCTGCGCGTTTCGGCCACCGGCGACCTCGAAATCGACGCTCATCACACCGTCGAAGACGTTGGCATCGCTCTTGGTGAAGCGTTCAAGGTGGCGATTGGCGACAAGAGGGGCATACGACGCTTCGCGTCTATCACCGTCCCGCTCGACGAGGCCGCGGTAGAAGTCGTACTCGACCTCTCTGGGCGCCCCTACCTTCACTACGAAGTCGATTTCCCTGGCCAGAAAATTCTGGGCGACCCTCCGTTCGACCCCCAATTGGTAGAGGAATTCTGGAGAGCGTTCGTCACAGCAGCGGCAATCACGCTTCACATCGTTGGCCGGCGTGGCCGCAACACTCACCACATCGTGGAAGCGGCGTTCAAGGGCGTCGCCCGTGCCCTGCGTGACGCAGTGAAAATTGAGGGCGGCGATGTCCCGTCGACCAAGGGCACACTCTGACGTGTCGGCCGACGACCGTCCTCTCATTGCAATACTCGACTACGGCATCGGAAACCTTCACTCGGCCCAAAAGGGATTCGCCTGCGCGGGAGCAGACGCCAGGCTCACATCTGATTCTGGTCTGATCGCAGATGCCGTGGGAGTGGTCTTGCCTGGGGTCGGCGCGTTTGAGCCGTGCATGAAAGCGTTGCGGTCGACCGGTCTCGACGAGGTGGCGTTGGAGAGAATCGCGGCCGATGTGCCGTTCTTCGGCATCTGTGTCGGAATGCAGGTCTTGTTCTCCAGCTCGGTTGAAGCCCCCGGAGTCGAAGGCTTGGGAGTGCTTGATCGCGTAGTGAATCTCATTCCAGACAATGTCAAACGCCCGCAAATGCAATGGAATATTCTCCAGAGGCGTCAACCTGATCACGCCATGTTCGACGGCTTGCCAGACGAAGCTTGGGTCTATTTCGTTCATTCGTATTCGGCAGCCGACGGGCCGGACGTGATTGCCACATGCGACTACGGCACCGACCTGGTGGCAGCGGTTGCCAGGCGAAACTTGTGGGCAGCGCAATTCCATCCTGAGAAGTCCGGCGACAACGGCATTCGTATCCTCAGCAATTTCGTGTCGATGTCGGCCAAGCACGGCGAGGGCCGACGGTGATGGATCTCTATCCGGCCATCGACCTGCGTGGAGGCCGCTGCGTTCGTCTTCATCAAGGCGACTACCAGAAGGAGACGGTCTACGGGGATGATCCCGTCGCTCAGGCTCTGGCTTTTGCAGAAGAGGGCGCCCAATGGATTCATGTGGTTGATCTGGATGCTGCGCGCACGGGCGTGCCAGAGAATCGTCACGTCGTGGCAGCGATAGCCGAGGCCGTATCGGTGCCCGTCCAGACGGGAGGCGGTGTTCGCACTGCCGATACGGCCAAGGCCCTGTTTGATTCGGGTGTTGAGCGCGTGGTCATCGGCACCGCGGCGCTCCATGATCCCGGCCTCGTCGAGGAGCTGGCTGTCGCCCACCGTGTGGCAGTCGGACTCGACTCCCGGTCTGGTGAGGTGGCAACCGATGGTTGGGTTCGCGGTTCCGGCCGAACAGTTCTCGATGTAGCCCGGTCGTTTGCCGATATGGGCGTGGACGCGTTTGTGGTCACCGATATCTCCCGCGATGGCACCCTCGAAGGCCCCGACATCTCGGGGTTGTCTGATGTGATGGCTGCGACCGACGTCGCGGTGATCGCATCTGGCGGTATCGGCTCTCTCGATGATGTCGTTGCGCTGGCGGCCTTGGAAGTCGATGGACGCCGGTTGGCCGGGGCAATTGCAGGGAAGGCCATCTACGAGGGCCGGGTTTCCGTTGCCGGAGCAGTGGCAGCGATTAGGGAGGCCGCGCAATGACCGTCAGAGCGATACGAGTGATCCCGTGCCTTGATGTCGAGGCCGGACGGGTGGTCAAAGGAGTGAATTTCGTCGACATTCGCGATGCTGGCGACCCAGTCGAATTGGCCGCGCTCTACGACGCACAAGGGGCCGACGAGCTGGTGTTTCTCGACATCACGGCGTCGTCGGATCGACGCGACACCACCGTCGACATGGCCCGTGCAGTGGCGGAGAAGGTCTTCATTCCGTTCACGATTGGCGGCGGTATCCGCACCGTGGATGATGCCCGTCGGTTGTTGATGGCAGGCGCCGACAAGGTCAGTGTCAATACCGCGGCGGTGAAACGCCCCGAGTTGGTGGCCGAAATTGGCCGAGAGTTCGGGTCGCAGTGTTGCGTGGTCGCAATTGATGCGAAGTCATCCCCCGACACTGCGAGCGGATTTGAGGTATTCACCCATGGCGGTCGGGTCCGCACCGGACTCGATGCCGTCACCTGGGCCAAAGAGGTGGTGAGGCTTGGGGCAGGGGAGATTCTGCTCACGTCGATGGATCGTGACGGCACCAAGGATGGCTTCGATCTTGGTCTCACGGCTGCGGTGAGTTCTGCGGTGAGTGTGCCGGTGATCGCGAGTGGCGGTGTGGGGGTGCTTCAACATCTCGTCGACGGAGTGGTGTCGGGTGGGGCCGACGCGGTCCTTGCCGCGAGCATCTTCCATTTTGGACAGCACACCGTTGGGGAGGCCAAGGAGTTGATGGCAGATCGCGGAATCACTGTCCGGCCGGTGGCCTGAGGTCGGTAACGTTGTCGGCGTGACGAGCATCGAAAAATCGAATGGCAGCGCTCCAGGTCCGGAAGGCGACGACGGAATTCCCGTCAAGATGCTCAACGACCGTATTTTGGTACGGCTCGGAGAGGACGAGGGAGAGCGATTGAGCACTGGCGGGATCCTCATTCCGGCTACCGCTCAGGTCGGAAAACGTCTTGCTTGGGCCCGTGTGTTCGCGGTTGGTCCCAACGTTCGCAGCATCGAGCCGGGCGACAAGGTGCTTTTCAACCCCGACGATCGTTACGAGGTCGAAGTGCGTGGCGTCGACTACATCATCTTGCGTGAACGCGACATCCATGCGGTTGCAGCAGATCGCCTCGATGAGGGCTCCACAGGTCTCTACCTCTGAATCAGAGGTCTGCACAGCAGACCGCGTCGTATTGCTCGCATACAGCGCAATATGGCTGCTCTGTATGCGCAGCGACCCGTAGGCTTCGTGGAATGCCAGACAACCTCGAAGAACGAATCGATCTCACCCTCGACTTCGACAAAGTCGCCAAGATCGGCCGCGACGGTCATCAGGTCGTTCCGGTCGTTCTTCAGGATGCCGAGTCCGGTGAGGTGCTCTTCATCGGCTACGCCAACGAAGAAGCATTCAGGGCCACACTCGAGCGTGGCTCTGCGGTTCTTTACTCGACCTCGCGCAATGTGTTGTGGCACAAGGGTGCTACTTCAGGCGACGTGCTGGAACTCGTGGATGTGAGGGTCAACTGCGAGCAGAACAGCCTGCTCTATCGGGTACGCAAGGCGGGCTCCGGGGTGTGTCACACCAAGGATGCCGAGGGGAATACCCGACCAACCTGCTACTACCGCACCGTCGTCGACGCCGATCAGATGCGGTTTTCCTGACTGTGCGGATTCGTCCCGATCGCCTCGAGTTCATAGAGCTCGCCCGGTCCCGCGCTGTGGTTCCGGTGTGGGGTGAGGTCTTGGCCGATCTCACCACCCCGGTCGCGGCATTCGCGAGGGTGGTGGGGGAGAGCGACGGGTTTCTGCTCGAATCGGTAGAGGGCGGCGACCACTGGAGTCGGTGGTCGTTCATAGGTCGGCGTCCCAGAGCCACCCTTGTGTCACGCGGGTTATCGGTGGAGGTTTCCGGTGATCTCGGCGTCGATGTACCGACCGACCGCGGCATGCTCGCGGCGCTCGAGGCCGTGCTTGACCATTACCAAGCCCCCGATATAGAAGGGCTGCCGCCGCTCCACGGCGGCCTGGTTGGCTACTTGGGCTACGACGTTGTCCGCGAGGTTGAGGATCTCCCCGACGTACCCCTCGACGATCTCGGCTACCCGGACGCAGTCGTGTCTGTGATTGGTGAGCTGGCGGCGTATGACCACTGGCGCCAGCGGGTCACTTTGATCTCCAATGTGATGGTGCCGGAAGGCGCCGACACGGCAGCGATCGAAAAGCTCTACGACAACGCAATCGTTGCCATCTGGGAGCTCGCTGCCGATGGTGCAAGCGGCCTGGCCGAGCCGCTAATGGTGCCGCCCGACATCGACGACCAACCCCCGACGGTCGTTTCGACAATGGGTGAGAAGTCGTATTGCCAAGCAGTGGAAGCAGCACGCGAGCACATCCTGGCGGGAGACATCTTTCAGGTGGTTCTGTCGCAGCGCTTCGATGTGGATCTCGATGCCGAGGCGTTCGATCTTTACCGGGTGCTGCGCCAGGTGAATCCGAGCCCCTACATGTATTTCCTTCGTCATGGCGATCTCGAGATTGTGGGTGGGTCGCCTGAGCCTCTCGTCCAACTGCTCGACGGCCGAGTAATATCTCGACCCATCGCGGGAACTCGAAAGCGAGGATCCACCGATGAGCATGACCGGCGCCTCGCCGCCGAATTGTTGGAGCATCCCAAGGAGATTGCCGAGCACGTGATGCTGGTAGACTTGGCCCGCAACGATATTGGCCGAGTGGTCGAGTTCGGGAGCCTCCAGATCGACGAGATGATGACGCTCGAGAAGTACAGCCACGTGATGCATCTCACGTCGCAGGTGTCGGGGTCGCTCGCCGATGGAAAGACTCCGATCGACGTGCTTCGCGCCACCCTGCCGGCTGGCACGCTTTCCGGCGCGCCAAAGGTAAGAGCCATGGAGATCATCGACGATCTCGAACCAGTGAAACGCGGTCCATACGGCGGGGTAGTCGGATACCTCGACTTCTCGGGCAACATCGATACGGCCATAGCCATTCGCACCATGCTGGTCAGCGGCAACCGTGCTTCGATCCAAGCTGGCGCGGGAATCGTCGCCGACTCCGTGCCGGCCGACGAACATCTCGAATGTCAGAACAAGGCAAAGGCGTTGTTGGCGGCGGTTCCTGCCGCACGGCGAATGACTGCTGCCCGTCGCGCCGCCCAAGAGTCGCGCGATGGCTGACCTGCTCGGAGTTGTGTCTGATCTCGATGTCGTCGAGGTGTCCGGCCCGGCTGCAGCTGATTATCTGCAGGGTCAGATCTCTCAGGACATCGACACGGTCGGCTCGGACCAGTTGTCGTGGTCGTTTGTTCTTCAGCCTTCGGGCAAAGTCGAATCGTGGTTTCGCATTCTCCGTCTCGACGAAACAGCCTTCGTCCTCTACGTGGAGCCGGGATTCGGAGCGACCCTCACGGAGCGATTGAGGCGCTTTCTCATTCGCACGGCGGCAAGTGTCGAGATGAGCGAACCGACACGAATGCTGAGCCTACGTGGCGATGGATCATCGTCGTTCGATGTCGCAGGCGGTGGTAGCGGCCTACGTAAGTTCACAGTGGATTGGCCTGAGTTCATCGGTGTTGATTTGATAGGGCATGCCGATGAGATCGAGGCCGCGGCATCTGAGATGAGGGTCGGCTCGCCCGACTCGCTCCTATTCGAGGGCGCGAGAATCGCCGGGGGAGTGCCCATGCTCGGATCCGACATCACGGTCGGGTCGATTCCAGCTGAAGCCGGCGACGCAGTTGTCGATGCTTCGGTGAGCTTCACCAAGGGTTGCTACACCGGGCAAGAGCTCGTGGCACGCATGAAAAGCCGAGGGAGTCAGGCGCCTCGGCGACTGCGGCGACTCAGCGCTCAATCCGACATACACGTCGACTCGGATGTGACCATCGATGGCGACGTTGTCGGTGTCGTCAGGTCGGCTTCCGGCCGTGTGGGACTGGCGAGTCTCATGAGAAAGGTGAGTCCGGGAGACCGAGTCGAGGTGCTAGGCGTTTCAGCTGCGGTCGCAGATCTTCCCGGCGACGCTCTTAGCTGACCGGAGCGAAACTCACCACAAATTCCGCGCCGCCGAGTGCGGATCGGCGGGCCACGACAGATCCGCCCATTCCCAGGGTCAACTCCCTGACTATCGCCAGACCCAACCCACTGCCAGATTCCTTGACCTTCGGATTGTGGTGGGCAACGTAGAGGCGTTCGAATACGTGCTCGAGATCATCGTCGCTGATGCCCGGGCCGTCGTCTCCCACGGCGAGGTGTGCCCGTCCTGCCTCGGTCCAGAGGACAACCGACACCTCGGTGTCGGCGAAGCGACATGCGTTGCCGACGAGATTCGAGACGATCTGGGAAAATCGATCAGGATCGACGTCGACTGCAACCCGATCGGCCGGAACTCGAATGTTGAGATCAACTCCGCGCTCTTCCGCCGTGCGGTCGAATCCGTGGGCCGTGTCGTCAACAATTTCGCACGCGTTGTGCCGCGCCGTGTCGTAGGTGAATCCCGTGCTTTCGAGCCTGGAGAGGAGAAGCAGATCTCCGACGAGCCGTTCAAGGCGTCGCGATTCGCCCTCGATGACACTCCCGACGGCCGCCGGATCGGTGACGGCCCCATCGATCAGCGCCTCGGCGTAGCCGCGTATCGACGTGAGCGGCGTACGAAGATCGTGGCTTACCGACAGCAGAAACTGTCGCTCCAGAGATCTTGATCTCTCCAAGTTGGTGGCCATGGCGTTGATCGAATGGACCAATTCGGCAATCTCGCCACCGATACGTGCTTGGTCGTCTGGGATGCGAGTGGCGAAGTCGCCCTCGGCAATTCGTTTTGCTGTTTTACTCGCCTCCCGAACGGGGTCGGTAAGAGTGCGACTGAGGCGGACAGTCACCAGCAATGCGACGATGATCGTCCCGGCGGCCGCGAGCACAAACCACTTCGTCGCCGGCACAAGAATCGGGTCGGGTTCCCTGGTAAGCACCAAAATTTGGGGAATGCCCTGCGGGTTGGTGCTGGCGGAGGCAGCCCAGATGATGTGCCGATCGGAGTCGCTTTGCGTGACGCCGCTGACCAATGCGTCGAGGTCGAGATCAGACATGGAGATTCCGTCTGGCAGCGCCCCCAATGGCACGTCCGCATTTGGAGGAAGGATCAGTAATCCGATTCCCTTGACACTCATGCTGCGGCTCACACGGCGCAGCCGTTCACGAACCGGTTGGTCGTTGCCGCCATTGGTGGGGATGGTCAACTCGGCGAGAAGATCGTTGAGGGCGTCGGCTTGTTCAGCGAGTGATTTTTCGGCAGCCTGCCGACTGCCGACGCTTGCCAGCACGATCGTGCCTACCCCGGCGAGTGTGAGCGCGGCCACAACCATCCCGACGAGGGCCACACCCAAACGGCGTTTCACGGCCGTGCTTCGCGGTGTCGATCATCGATGTGTTGGATGGTGTTGTCAGCCAAGGCGATACCCGACTCCCCAAATTGTGGCGAGGCCAATGTCGTCGCCCAGCTTCTTTCGTAGCTGACGAACATGGACGTCGACGGTGCGGTCGTCGCCGATCCAGTCGTCACCCCACACGCCGTCGAGTAGCTGACGCCGGCTTAAGGCGATGCCGCGGTTGCCGGCAAGGAACTCGAGCAGGTCGAACTCGCGGGTGGCCAAAGCGACAGGTTCGCCGTTGAGCGTGACCTCGCGACGCGTCGAGTCGAGGATGACGTGATCCGACAATTCGAATTTCGAGGACTCCTGTTGTGGCGCCTCTACGCGTCTCAGGATTGCCTTGACTCTTGCCACCAATTCACGGGGCGAGAACGGTTTCGTGACGTAGTCGTCTGCGCCTAGTTCCAAGCCGAGCACGCGGTCGATTTCGTCGTCACGTGCGGTCATGAAAATTATGGGCACCTGAGACTTGGTGCGCACGCGGCGACAAACATCGAGTCCGTCGAGCTCTCCGGGCAGCCCCACATCGAGAAGGATCAGACTCGGGTTGCGTTCATCGATCACTTCCAACGCCCGTTCGCCAGACTCGGCTTGATATGCCCGAAAGCCGTCTCGTCGCAGATACAGCTCCACAAGATCTGAGATGTTGGGGTCATCCTCGACGATGACGACGATCGTGCCGTCGTTCGACATGGCGGTCCTCCGGTGGGCCGAGCTGGTTGTGTTGTCACACATTGTCGCTCAGATGTGATGAAACCGTGATGACCTGAGGAACAAGATTCGTGGCGCTCAAGAACAAGGTCGGTGACGGTTCTACGATCTCGGCGTGAACCCCTACAAAATCTTGGGCGTTTCTCCCGAGGCGTCAGTCGATGAGATACGGACGATGTATCTGCGATTGGCTCGCATTGAGCATCCCGATCTCCACAACGAGTCGGATACGTCGCGTGCCAAGGCCGAGTCGAGGATGCAGGCAGTCAATGCTGCGTGGGCTGTGTTGAGCGACCCGGACGAGCGTGCCGCCTTCGACCGGCAGCGACCGCAAAGGCGCATGTGGGATGCGAACAGGCCCGACCCCAATTGGCGACCATTCGACCCATCGGATCTCGATACGGAGTTTGATGAACGTCACGACGCGCCCATCACACACGGTGGGCTCCCTACGTGGCTTGCGGTCGCGCCCGTGATGTTGTTTGTCTACGGATTGACGGCAGTCTCACTAGG
>JBDNJK010000024.1:0-7017 GCA_041687805.1 Acidimicrobiales bacterium | reverse complement strand
TGTGTTCGCGGTATGAGGTGTCGCCGGCCTCGCCCTCCGCGTGATGGAATGAGACATCGGTTCCACCGGTGCCCTCCCACTCTCCTGCCAGCTGCGCAAGTGGTCCGAAATGTGATGAATCGCTCATGGGGCGACTCTACAACTGAGTGGCAGTGGTGGCCGTCGTCGGCGGCTCTTGCGGAGTAATCATGGGATTGAGGCGAGCTTCTTCGCGTCGGCGGGTGCGCTCTGAAAGAATATTTTGAAGCGGTCGGTCGGCCTGGGAGGCGGTGACGACCAGAAGCGACGCGACCGCAGCATCGAGCCACCAGTGGTTAGCGGTGACCACCACGGTCAGCGCCATCACGATCGGATGTGCGACGGCAATCCAGCGCCACCTGCTGCGGAGGGTGGTGATGATTGCCCAGGCGGTGATGAGCGCCCACGCCACGTGAAGAGATGGCATGGCGGCGATCTGGTTTACCGTGGATGTGACGGTGGCGCTGTCGTAAACGCGTGGTCCGTATGTCTGGAGCGTGTCGACGAACCCAAACTCGGGGAACCATCTGGGCGGCGCGAGCGGGAATGCCACATGGAGCGCGAGCCCGCCGATCGTGACCGCGAACAAGACTCGACGAACTCGACCGTAGAAGTGGCGGTGGCGGGTGAACAGCCATGTGAGTAGCAATGCCATGCCAAGGAAGTGGGCAATGAAGTAGTAGCGGTTGAGGGCAAAAATGATCGTGTGATTACTGAGAATTGTCGACTGGAAATCGACCTCGTTGAAGATCCCCAACGCCTTCTCCCAGCCAATCACACGGTGGGCATTGCCGAACGCCTCGAACGCTTGGTCCTTGACCCAATAGCGCACCATCCGGTATGCCACCAATCCGGCAGCTATGAGAGCGATTTCACGAGACGCGAGCAACCCCAGACGGCCGCGGCTGAGCGCCCGGCGTGTTTGGGGTTGTTCAAGTGTCGCTTGTGTCATCATCCCTCCGGATGATCTAACGACTCCCAGCCGCCAGTAATTCCCACTACATCAGTAATGTCGCATGTCGGTCAATCAGTAATGTCGGGTGTTGGCCAATGCTAATTGTCGGAGGTGAGCACGAGTAGGCGCTCCAGTAGCTTCCTGTCGGTTGTCCCAGCGGCAAGCTTGAGATCGAGCTTCGCCTGAGCGATCATGGATTTGGTTTTCGGTCCCATGATTCCGTCGATTCCGCCGACATCGTAATTGATCGATTCGAGTATCGCTTGGAGATTGGCTATCTCGTCGGGGGAGAGAGGGAGATTGGCGATCGCATCTGGTGAGCCAGGCACGGGGTCGGGAGAACTGGTGGCCTGTATGGCACCTTCTGAACCCAGAGCCTCATGCATCACCGGTGCGGCCCAATTCGCCACCCCGAGCAGGAGTAAAAACACGACGCCAAGTAGCGCGATTCCCTTGATGTGAATTTTCACTTCGGGACCTCAGCTCACCACGTTGGCGCCCTCTACGGCATCAAGGGCTGCAACCACGAAACCGGCGATGCCATCGGGGATGTCGTCTCGGCGAAAGGCGCGGCCGCCGATCCACTTACCACCAAGGAGAGATACGACGTCGGCCAACCTGTCGATGACCTTGCCCGCATGAATCGCATAGGTGACGAAGCCGGCAGTGGGCTTGCCCCAGATGCCTGGAATGGCAAGAAGATGGCCGCTTCCCCCCGGACGGTGACCGGCGATGATCAATCCATCTGTCCACGTGCCGAGAAACACCATGTCGGCGTCTCCAAGAAAATCAAGATTTACCTTGGAGGTCGGCCATATACCGACCTCGTGGCCGAGCTCTTCGAGGTCGGCACCGATCATCTCGGCGGCAGCTGCTGTGTTGCCGGTTCGAGTCTCGTAGATGACCGCGACCTTCACTGTTTCTCCCGTGGGGTTGTGCCGGATCCAGAGTTTCGGCGGGTTCAGGGTAGAGGTTAGTCAGTCTTCGCTGTTGATCTCGACAAGAAGAGCCCTGGTTCGGGCATAGTCGTCGGAATTTCTGCCGATCTCAGCCGCCGAGAATTCTGTGGCGCCGGCATTGGCGATCGCGGCGAGCTGCTCGCGTACTGAATCCTCGTTTCCGCAGACCATCGCCTCACCGGGGCCAGCCACACCCTCACGGTCGAGCATGGCTCGATAGCTGGGAAGATCGCCGTAGCGGGAGAATACGGATTGGACGAATTCACGCATACCGGATTCGTCGTCGGTGACCGCGATTGGAAGCGAGCACACCACGCGTGGTTTGGGACGCCCGGCCTCTTCTGCTGCCCGGTTGATGGTGGGGGCTATGTGGCTGGCGATGGTTTTCGGACCCGTCATCCACAGCAGAGTTCCGTCGGTGCGTTTGCCGGCGATTCGCAGCATCTGTGTGCCCATGGCCGCGAGCAGGACCCTCGGGGGATTTTCGGTCGGTCGAATGCCTTCGAAACGTGTGGTGAACGCCTCCCCCTCATAATCGACCTTGCCGTCATCTAGCAGCCCCTGGAGCCCTGAGAGATAGTCGAGGACGTGGCGGATTGGCTTGTCGAAGCTTTTTCCCCACACGTGCTCAACGACGGGCGCATGGTTGACGCCGATACCCAAAGCGAGCCGCCCGCCGGTGATGGCTTGGGTGGTGAGGGCTTGGGCCGCGAGTGCGGTTGGGTGGATAGGGAAGGTAGCCACCACCGCAGTGCCGAGCTCGATACCGGGCGCTTCCGGTGCGGCGACAGCCAGCACGGTGAGGGCATCGACCAGACCGGTCTGGGCGAGCCACCATCCACTCAGGCCATCGGCAGCTGTCTGGCGAGCGTGTGCCTCAGACTCTTCGATGTTGGCTTTGCGAAGGCTTGTGCTTCCGTTGATGCTGATACGCATGAAAACTCCGAATTGTCTTGAGCAGGGGACTGACTAGTTGCTGCCGCGCTTGGCGAGCTGATCACGAATCTCCACGCAAGTTTTGCAAATGGGATATCTCGATGGGTCTCGTGAAGGGACCCACACCTTGCCGCACAGGGCAATCACAGGTGTGCCCTCGACAGCGGCCCGTGTGGCATCGGCCTTGCGCACGTAGTGGGCGAATCGGTCGTGGTCGCCATCATCGGTAACCGGATTGGTGACTTGCTCTTCGACCGGGGCGGTGGTGATCTCAGCCATGACCAACAGTGTGCCCGAAACTGCCTCGGTGCAGGTGGTCGCGAGTCGATGGAGCATGGCTAGGGTCGTGCGATGCCCAAGGGGATGGCCGCAGCGCTCAGCGCTTATCTGATCTGGGGACTTGGCCCGATCTACTGGAAAGAACTCGACGACGTGGCAGCCGGCGACGTCATCATCTTCCGAATGGCGTCAACGTTTGGCGTTCTGGTGTTGGTACACCTCTTGCGCGGATCTGGCCGAAAGCTGCTGGCCGTGGCGGGCGATCGACGAGCGATGAACCTCTCGGTACTCACCGGGCTACTACTTGGCGTCAACTGGCTGGTCTACGTGTGGGCGGTCTACGACAACCGAATTCTTGAAGCGAGTCTCGGATATTTCATCAACCCGTTGGTCAACGTGGTGTTGGGTGTGATGGTCCTGGGTGAACATCTGCGACCGCGCCAGTGGATAGCGGTTGCGATGGCGACAGCGGGCGTGGTCGTTCTCACCATCGACGTCGGCACGCTTCCGTGGGTGTCTCTGGCGCTCGCCGGCACTTTCGGGGTCTACGGCCTCATTCGCAAAACCTCGCCTGCTGGTGCGCTCGACGGGCTCACCCTCGAGATGGCGGTGCTCCTGCCCCTTGCTCTGATCGCGATCACTTTCAGAGCCAGTGGCGGCCACGGATCAATGGGGATTTCCGTCCCGATGAGGGATATTTTCTTGATCGGCACTGGTGCGTTCACCGCCGTGCCACTAATTCTATTCGCTTCCGCCGCACGCCAGATCGATCTGTCGGTCATCGGAATTCTCCAATATCTGGCACCCACGATCCAGTTTCTGCTCGGAGTATTTCTCTACGATGAGAGCTGGTCGGGTGGGCAGATCGTCGGATACTGCATCATCTGGGCCGGGTTGATCGTGTTCGCAGCCGACAGCGTGTCGGTCGCACGATCAGCGGGTCGTCACCGCGGCGCGTGCAAAGTTGGCGACGATGGCGTCCACTAGCTCGTCGGTGCGCGACGCCGGAAGGTCGTGGCCCATATCGGGCAGCATCAGCAAACGTGACCCTGGCACTGCTCGGCTGGTGGCCATGCCGCCGTCTGGCTTGACGAGCGGATCCTGCAGGCCGTGGATGACCAACGTGGGCGTCTTGACTCGACGGAGTCCGGCCGTTCGATCAGGGCTGCCGGCTATGGCTGCCGCCTGGCGAGAGGTGCCTTCAGGTCGGTAGCTGCGTTCAAAACTCTGCTCGATCATCTTGCGAGTCTCCGACGGATCGAAACCTGAGCCCGAGATCATGCGGAACGTTTCCAGTCCCTGTTCGACCGCGGTCTCGCGAGTGGTCTTCATTGCCTTGCGGGCCTTCCACATGAGCGAGCCCTTCATCAGGCCGTTCTTGCGGTCGCCTGGATTCGACATGATCGAACAGAGCGACTTCACCTTCGCCGGATGATTGATCGCAAGCGCCTGGGAAATCATTCCGCCCATTGACACTCCAACGACGTGAGCAGATTCAATGTTCAACGCCTCCAGCAGACCGGCTGCATCGGCAGCCATGTCGTCGACGGTGTAGGCCACGCCCTTGAGCGTCCTGCGGCTCACCAAGGATCGAACGAGAGCATTTCGGCTTGGCGGGTCCCAGGAGGTCTCCGAGCTGAGACCGATGTCGCGATTGTCGAACGCGATCGTCTGAAATCCACGCTCCACGAAGCCATCGACGACGTCATCGGGCCAATCGGTGAGCTGCCCACCAAGACCCATCACCAGCAACACCGGGGGACCATCGCCTCTGATCTCGTACTCGATGGTGATTCCGTTGGCATCTATGGAAGACATGTTCCGAAACTAGCTCGGAGGCATCGCCGACACTCAGCGCAGGGCAGGGTGGTCTGCGTAGTAGTGAAGCGCGTCTGGGTTGGCGAGCGCCTCGGTGTTGTCGAGAGGCTGGTGATGGACCACATTTCGCACGGCAAGCTCCACGATTTTGCCGCTGCGTGTGCGGGGTATCTCCGGCACGGCCGCGATCACCGCCGGCACATGTCGGGGCGTGGCCCCTTCTCGAACGGTCTGCTTGATGCGAGAGGTCAGCTCCTCGGTCAACTCCTCACCGTCGCGCAGCACAACGAATAGCACGACACGCGTATCGTCGCCCCAGCTCTGGCCGATCACGATGGCCTCCAGAACTTCGGGAACCTTGTCGACCTGACGGTAGATCTCGGCCGTGCCGATTCTGACCCCGCCGGGGTTGAGCGTGGCGTCGGATCGGCCCAGGATCATGATGCCTCCGTGATCGGTCCACTCGGCGAAATCACCTTGGTGCCACATGCCGGGGAACTGCTCGAAGTAGGCATCGTGGAACCGTTTGTCGCCGGGGTCGTCGACAAACCGAAGCGGCATGGACGGGAACGGCGAGCGACAGACCAGTTCGCCGCGTTGGCCAGGAGGCAACGTATGGCCGTCGGGTCCGACCACGTCTATTGCCATGCCCAAGCCGGGCCGCTGGATTTCGCCCGCCCAAACCGGCGAGGTTGGGTCGCCCGCAACCAAGCAGCCGCACAAGTCGGTGCCACCGGAGATCGAAGCCAGATGAACGTCGGCCTTGATCGATTCGTAGACGGTCTGGAATCCCTCGGCCACCAGCGTCGACCCGGTTGACGTAATGGTGCGAATGGTCGACAAATCATGAGTGTCGACTGGCCTCAGACCGACCTTGGCCACCGCCTCGATGAACTTGGCCGAGGTGCCGAAGAGTGTGATTCCGGTTTCGTCAGCCAGGTCGAAGAGACGGTTGCCGTCGGGATGAAACGGTGATCCGTCGTAGAGCACGAGAGTGGCACCGGAAGCAAGACCCGACGCCAACCAGTTCCACATCATCCAACCAGCAGTCGTGAAATAGAAGACGTGGTCGCCGGGCTTCACATCGCAGTGGAGTTGATGTTCCACGAGGTGTTTGAGAAGCACGCCGCCGGCTCGGTGGACGATGCACTTCGGCTTGCCCGTGGTGCCCGACGAATAGAGGATGTACCAAGGGTGATCAAACGGCAGGCGCACGAAATCGGGTCTGCGGTCGGGGTAATGCGACATGAATTCTTCAAGAGTGACAGCGTTGGCGATATTTCCAGTGGTGCCGGCACCCATGTAGGGAACCACCACCACCGTTTCGACCGAAGGCAACCCCGCCACGACCTCGGCCAACGGTGCGAGTCGGTCGTGGATTCGCCCGCCGTATGAATAGCCGTCACACCCGAAAAGGATCTTCGGAGCGATCTGACTAAAGCGATCAACCACGCCGTCGACACCAAAATCGGGGGACGTCGAAGAAAACACTGCTCCGATCGATGCGGCGGCAAGCATGATCGCGTAAGTCTCGGGAATGTTGGGAAGCCACGCTGCGACACTGTCGCCTTCGACGACTCCGGCTCCGCGCAGCGCCTCTTGTAGGCGACCGACCATCATTCGAAGTTCACCCCATGTGATCTCACGAGCGGACATCCCGGGCCGGGCATCTGGCACCTCGGCCCGAAAAATCATGGCGATCGTCTCATCCTGGGCCCCGGCGCCTGCCAGCAGGTTCTCGGCGACGTTGAGACGAGAATCGGGGAGGAACCTCGTTGCCGGCATGTCGTCCGCTGGCTCCAAGAGTGACGAGCCTCGATCACCGATCACACCGAGATGGTCCCAGACTGCCGCCCAAAACTCGCCGGGATGGGTGAGCGACCACTCCTGAACGCCGGCAAATCCTTCGATGCCCACCGCATTTGCGAATCGGCTCAGATTCGATTCAGCGATTCGCTTGTCTGACGGTGTCCAGATTGGGGCCATGGGCTGGAGATTACGACTGATTTCGCGTTGCGGGGGGCCTCGGACTCAGTCTTCGGTTGATTCCAG
>JBDNJK010000116.1:0-85511 GCA_041687805.1 Acidimicrobiales bacterium | reverse complement strand
TGAAGGCTGTGAGTTTCGTCGGCTCCACCCCGATCGCCAAGTATGTCCACACGACCGCGTCGGCCAACGGCAAACGGGTCCAGGCCCTGGCCGGGGCCAAGAACCACATGGTCGTCCTTCCCGACGCCGACCTCGACATGGTTGCCGATGCTGCGGTCTCTGCCGCCTACGGCTCAGCCGGGGAGCGCTGTATGGCGATCTCGGTTGCCGTGGCCGTCGGCGGTGTGGGTGACGACCTCATCGATGCGATCCGCGTTCGCATGGAGAAGCTCACCATCGGTTCCGGCGATGATCCCGCTTCGGAGATGGGCCCGTTGGTGACACGCGAGCACCGAGACAAGGTCGCTGGCTACATCGGAATTGGAGCAGATGAAGGCGCCACGGTGGTGGTCGACGGCCGCGACGCCGATTTCGATGGTGACGGGTTCTTCCTGGGCACGACGCTGATCGACAACGTCACAACCGACATGAAGGTCTATCGCGATGAGATCTTCGGACCGGTGCTCTGCGTGGTTCGTGCCGACACTTACCAAGAAGCGGTCGACATGATTTCCAACAATCCTTGGGGCAACGGCACAGCTATCTTCACCCGCGACGGCGGCGCGGCACGCCAGTTCCAAGAAGATGCCGATGCCGGAATGGTCGGTATCAACGTTCCGGTCCCGGTGCCGGTTGGCTACCACTCCTTCGGCGGATGGAAGGACTCGCTTTTCGGCGACACAACCATCTACGGTCCGGAGGGATTCCGGTTTTATACCCGCCCGAAGGTCATCACATCGCGGTGGCCCGATCCGTCAGAGAGCACTGTCAATTTAGGGTTCCCTGAGAATCACTGACCACCAATCCAACAAACCGACCAGAAGAACAACAGGGGGAGAGCATGGACTTCGGAGTCGTATTGCAAACAGACCCGCCTGCGTGGCGGGTCGTCGATCTGGCCGCTAAGGCAGAGACGCTTGGTTTCAGCCATGGGTGGGCATTCGACAGCCACATCCTGTGGCAGGAGCCCTACGTCATTTTTTCGCAGATGCTGTCAGCCACCAATCGCATGGTGGTCGGCCCAATGGTCACCAACCCCGGCACCCGAAACCCGACGGTCACCGGTTCGATCTACGCCACTCTCAACGACATGTTTGGCAATCGGACCATTTGCGGCATCGGCCGCGGTGATTCAGCAATGCGGGTATTGGGCCACACACCCACGAAGCTGGCCACGCTCAGCAACGCCATGCGAGTGATCAAGGGCTTGGCCGAAGGCGACGAGGTCGAATACAACGGCACCACCCAACACCTCCCTTGGAGCAAGGGCTCTAAGTTGCCGATCCTCATGGCCGGTTATGGGCCAAAAGCGCTGAAACTATGTGGCGAGCAGGCCGACGGTTTCATTCTCCAACTGGCCGACCTGCAGCTGGCCGAGTGGATGATCTCTGCGGTTCGAAAGGCAGCATCTGATGTCGGGCGCAACCCTGACGACCTTTACATGTGTGTGGCAGCGCCGGCATATGTAGGAGACGACATCGAGCACCAACGTGACCAGTGCCGGTGGTTTGGCGGGATGGTCGGCAACCACGTTGCCGACCTGGTCGAACGGTATGGCAGCGGTGGCATGTCGGTGCCGCAGGCTCTCACCGACTACATCAAGGGCCGCGAGGGCTACGACTACAGCGGGCACGGCAAAGCGGGTCATGAACACACCGATTTCGTCCCCGACGAGATCATCGACCGATTCTGCATTCTGGGCGATGAAGCGGCCCACATAGACAAACTCCAGAAGCTGAAAGATCTAGGTGTCGATCAGTTCGCCATCTACTTGATGCACGATCAGAAGGACGAGACGCTCAACGCGTACGGACAACGGATCATCCCGGCCATTACATGACAGCTGTCGTCCGCTCGGGTTTGGCTTTGCCATCTCCGGCCCCGATATTGAGAGCCCTTCGCAGAATGGCCGCTGGTGCTGTTGCGATGGCCATGGTCGCTGTGGCATGGGAGACATACAAGTGGATGGGCGGTCGCACCAACGACCACTGGCCCGGCACGTCGTTTGGGCTGCCGGTTCGCACCAACGATTTGGTGATGCCTCATGTCGGCACGATCTGGGGGGCGCTCTGGGACCCTGTTCAGCGTGGACGAAGTCAGACTCTTGCCGGATTCCTGTTTCAATCGGCGCGCTTTACGTTCAACGAGGCTGCGATGGGATTTGCCATCGGCACCGTGATTGGCTTGTTCTTGGCAGTGTTGATGCTCCGTTTCTCGACGGCAGAACGTGGCTTGATGCCCTGGATCAATATCTCCCAGACCGTTCCGTTGATCGCGTTGGCGCCGATCATCGTCACGTGGGGGCGCGGAACGTTTCTTTCCGACACACAGGCCGTGTCGATCATTGCCACCTACCTCACTTTCTTTCCGGTGGCTGTCAACGCGCTTCAAGGCCTGCAGTCTCCGGCAAAGGCCGACCTGGAGTTGATGCGCTCGTATGCGGCACCGTGGAGCCAAACACTTTGGAAACTGCGGGTGCCCTCGGCACGCCCATATCTGTTTCCCGCATTCAAACTGGCGGCCACGCTGTCGGTGGTGGGGGCGATTGTCGGGGAGATTTCGGCTGGCGTGAGGGGTGGACTGGGTCGGGCGGTTCTCAACTTTGCGACTATCTACTCGACAGGACCGGAGAAGCTGTATGCGGCGGTTCTCGCGTCGGCCATGCTCGGTCTGTTCGTGTTCGTGCTCGTGACAGGGGTGGAGAGAATCGTTGACAGAAATCAGAATCGCGGAGAATCAGGCAATACGACGAGAGAGGCATAGAGATGACTGATCCGGCAATTGTCGCATCTGGCATTGGAAAGATCTTCAACCGCAATTCCGATAACGCCGTCACCGCTCTCACCGACATCGACCTGTCTGTCGAGCCGGGAGAGTTCGTCTCGCTCATTGGCCCGTCAGGCTGCGGCAAGTCGACGATGCTACGAATTTTCGGTGATTTGATCTCGGCCACAACGGGGTCGGTCGAAGTGTTCGGCAAGCCGGCGTCACAAGCCCGACTTGATCGTGACTACGGCATGGCATTTCAAAAGGCTGGCTTGTTCGATTGGAGAAAAGTCAGTGCCAACATCGAATTGCCGTTGGAGTTGGCCGGATGGTCCAAGGATCGGCGTGCGTACCGTTCCCAGGAGATGCTCTCTCTTGTGAAGCTCCAAGACTTCGGAGATAACTATCCGTGGCAGTTGTCTGGCGGCATGCAACAGCGTGTGGCCATAGCCCGTGCCCTTTCATTCGAGCCGAAGCTGCTCTTGATGGACGAACCGTTCGGCGCTCTTGATGAGATGACCCGCGAACACATGCAAGTCGAATTGCTGCGGATCTACCGGGAGGCCGGCACGACTGTGGTCTTCGTCACCCACTCGATACCGGAGGCAGCGTTTCTGTCCGACCGGGTCGTTGTTCTCTCCCCACGACCGGGTCGAGTCCATTCGGTCATCGATGTCGATCTCGGTGTTCGAAACGAAGACACCCGTGAATCCGAACGATTCTTCCGAGCAACAACTGAGATCCGCGAGGCGCTCCGTTCGGTCGAGGCCAACTCGTGAAAGCCCGGTTCGCCCCTTTCTGGCCTCCCGTGGTCGTGGGCGCGATCATCGTGCTGGGTTGGGAGGGGGTAGTGAATCTATTCGACATCAAAGAGTTCCTTCTTCCCAAGCCATCGTCGATCGTCAGAGCTCTCGGCGATCAATGGACTCCTTTGCGTGAGGCTGGTTGGGAGACCGGCAAGACAGCCGTGGTGGGATTGTTGGCCGGCGTGGTGATGGGTGCGTTGTTGGCTTTGGTCATCAGTCGCTTCGCATGGCTCAGGGGTTCGGTGACTCCATTGGCCGTGGCGTTGAATGCCACACCGATCATCGCTCTCGCCCCGATCTTCAACGCATGGTTTGGGATCACCGATTTCAGAAGCAACATGGCTGTGGTGATCGTTGTCGTGTTCTTTCCGGTGTTCATCAACACGGCAAAGGGGCTCACCGAGGTGGAGCCCAATCAGATCGAACTGATGCGATCACTTGCCGCGAGTGAAACCACCGTGCTTCGTATGGTGCGAGTTCCCAATGCGCTTCCGTTCTTCCTGACGTCGCTGCGATTGTCCGCTCCGCTGAGCGTCATCGCAGCGATCGTCGCAGAGTATTTTGGTGGTCCGCAGAATCGGCTGGGTCCGTTCATCACCCAGAACGCCAGCTTCAGTCGCTACGCCAACGCCTGGGCTGCAATAGTTGTCGCCAGCGCTATTGGACTAGCGTTGTTCGCCATGTCGGCAGTGATCGAGAAAGTGTCGATGCCATGGAAACAGGGTGACCCAGCAGCGACCTGACAACGCCGTCGGCTTGCTCGTACGACTTTCGACAAACACAGATCTATCAATAATGGAGGGGAAATTATGAATAGGAAATGGATATCGCTTGTAGCCGGATTGCTGGCTTTCAGCCTGCTCGCTGCGGCATGCGGTGACGATGGCGGTAGTGGCAACGCTGCTGACAACTCCGGTGGCGATGCTGCCGCGTGTGCAACGGTCGACGATGTGAGCCTGCAGCTCCAGTGGGTCACCCAGTCGCAGTTTGCCGGCTACTACGCCGCCAAGGACAAGGGCTTCTACGACGACTTCTGCCTCAACACGACCATTGTCGAGGGTGGCGTCGACATCGTTCCTCAGCAGCAACTTGCATCGGGTGCCGTCGACTACGCGGTCTCTTGGGTTCCCAAGGCGCTCGTGAGTCGCGAATCCGACGTCAACATCGTTGACGTAGCCCAGGTCTTCCAGCGCAGCGGCACCTTGCAGGTGTCGTTCGCCGACAATGGCATCAACGGTCCGGCGGATCTCGCCGGCAAGAAGGTCGGGAGTTGGGGATACGGCAACGAATTCGAAATGCTCGCCGGCCAGCGCCGCAACGGTGTCGAGCCTGGATCTGACAACGAGATCGTTCAGCAGAGCTTCGACATGCTGGCGCTGATCAGCGGTGAGATCGATGCCGCTCAGGCAATGACCTACAACGAATACGCCCAGGTACTCGAGACCGTCAACACGGCCACCGGTGAGCTGTACCAGCCCTCCGACCTGTCGGTTATCAATTGGAACGACGTCGGCACGGCCATGCTCCAGGATGCGATCTGGGCCGATGGTGCTCGTTTGGGTGATGCTGCATACGACGATCAGACCACCCGTTTCGTTGCTGCGTCTCTGCAAGGTTGGGCCTACTGCCGTGACAACGTCAACGAGTGCGCCGACATCGTATTGGCCAACAGCCCGGTGCTGGGCAAGTCCCACATGACCTGGCAGATGAACGAAATCAACAGGTTGATCTGGCCATCACCCGGTGGTGCGGGCGTGATTGACCAAGCCCTGTGGGATCAGACCATCGACGTGGCCACCAGCGAAGGTGTGCTCGCTGCGGCGCCTGATGCCACTGCGTTCACCAACCAATATGCAAACGCCGCGATTGCCTTGTTGAAAGACAAGGGAGTCGACGTGATCGGCAATGGCTGGTCGCCAATTGAGGTCACACTCCTCGCCGGGGGTGAGTGACACATAGTTCATGATTGTGGCGGGCCGACCCACTTTGGTTCGGCCCGCCGCCGTCATCTCTGGTAACCAATGGAGATGATGGCCACGCCGCATTGGTCCATGACCGATTCCGAGATCGTTACGGTGCTCGAACCCGTTCAAGCATCTCCGCATCGAGTCGGAGCCGCGTCAGGCATTCAAGAACAATCCCTTCGTCGACAGCAAGGTGAGTCTTGAGGTCGTGGGAGTATCGCCGATGTTCGGGGGGATGCCGGTGAGAGCAGATGGCCAGCCGATCGAAACCAACGCCGCCAAGAGCTTCGCCAAGGCTCACTACGAACAGCACACCGCCGTGAAGGGCACGATCAGGGTCGGCGACGAAGTCATCGAGCTCGACGGTTTGGGGTTGCGCGACAAGTCGTGGGGGCCGCGTTACTGGCAGGCACTTCGGTGGTATCGATGGCTGCCAATGATCTTTAGCCCTGACTTCGCGATGATGTTGTCGATAGTCGACCATGACGGGGAGCCGACCCGCGGTGGAATGGTGTTGTCGGCTGGGGAGTACCACAAGATCCGAGATTGCAGAGTCGAGTCCGACTGGGACGACGATGGCTATCAGACGGCAATGCGATGTTGGGCCCTCACCGACGATGCCGAATATGAAGTTGACGGCAAAGTGTTATCGATGATCCCACTTCGGAATCGGCGAACCAGCGACGATGGCCAGCAGCTTGTCACACGCATAACCGAGGCGATGACGAGCTTCGAATGCAACGGCATGCTCGGCATGGGAATGAGCGAGTACTTCGACCAGATCGTCGACGGTCGGCCGGTCGGTACCGACTTCCGGTGAGTGCCAACATTGAGGTCGAGCGCGGTCTTCACAAGGTCCTTGGGCCCGTGATGGGCGACGTCGAGGTCACCAATCTGCATCAGTTGTCGGCTGGTGCCAGCCGTGAGACATGGTCATTTGATGCGGTGACCGGACAGGGGAGTGAGCCGCTGATCATGCAGCGCGCCAGGGCCGGCGCTGCCCCAACTGGAGTCAGATCGGCTGAAGCAGCGATCCTTCGTCTGGCCCGAGACGGTGGCGTGGCTGCCCCGGAGGTGGTGCTCGATGGGGTCGGAGCAGGTCCACTTGAACGAGATTTTACGATCGTCAGGAGAATCGACGGCGAGTCGATCCCCCGACGGATACTTCGTGAGCCGCGCCTCGAATCCGCGAGGAACACGTTCGTTGCGCAGTGTGCGAGAGAGCTGGCAGCGATTCACGCTCTCGACGTGTCATCGGTCGACGGCCTGCTGACGAGAGTCGACGACCCGATCGAGTATCAGAGAAATGTCTACGAGAGTTTCGACGACCCTCATCCCGTATTCGATCTGGTCTTCAGATGGCTGGCCTCAAACCGGCCACCTGCCGCGGGCTCCTCCGTGGTCCATGGCGATTTTCGATTGGGCAACCTGCTCGTTGCAGAGAGTGGGATAGCGGCGGTTCTCGACTGGGAGCTCTGTCATGTTGGTGACCCTCGCAGCGATCTCGGATGGTTGTGCGCCAGAGCGTGGAGGTTCGGAGGCGCTGGTGAGGTAGCCGGAATTGGCTCCAAGACAGAGCTTCTCGAGTCCTACGAGGCGGCCGGTGGTCGACGGGTCAACGTGGATGATCTGAGGTGGTGGGAGGTTTGGCCACGCTTCGTTGGGGGAACGCCTGTCTCGTGCTGGTCGACGATTTTCGTTGCGGTCGCACTCGGTCGATCGAGATGGCGATGATCGGGAGACGGATCGCCGAGGTCGAGTACGACGCGCTCTCGCTCCTCCCGGAGTTGATCTCGTGAGCAACGTTCGCCGTGCTCGCACCAATTGGCCCCATGACGCACCACCGGCGACTGATCTCATTGAGGCGGCGCGTGATCATCTCTCGGCCGAGGCCGGATCGTCTGACGCGGGCCGTGCCCGGTGGATGGCGCGGGTGTCTGCCAACGCACTGACGGTGGCGTTACGAGAATTGGAGTCCAAAGACACCGACGCACGTCAGCATGCGCTTCGGCTCGGGCGTCTCGGGGTCGCTGATGATGCTGAGCTCGCAGAAGTCGTTAGGTCTGGGGGATTCGACGGTAGACACCGCCAATTGGCCCACGAGCTGTGGGAAGTTACTTTGGCCAAACTCAGAGTTGCCAATCCCGGCTACCGTGATGAAGCTCTCGAACCGCACCGCGATTCCGTTTCGAAGGGAAACCAGACGTGAGGTTGCGTGTCCTCTTGGTTGGTGTAGCGGTCATGGCGCTGGCGCTCTTGGTCACAGCTTGTGGAGGCGGATCGGTCGACAACAGCACCAAGTCGTCGGTGGTGATTGGGATCGAGATACGTGGCGAAGCACCGGTTGGCGGAATTCGACAGGTCACGGTGAGCCGCGGAGATGCCTTGACGGTGTCGGTATCGGGCGATTTCGATGGGCGTGTGCACATCCACGGCTACGACTTGTTCATCGATCTGAGCGGTGGGTCAGGCAGCACTCAATTCGACGCGTTGATCCCGGGTGTGTTCTCTATCGAGATTGAATCGACGAGCCGGCAACTTTTGAAGCTGACCGTTTCGTGAGGTTGTCGAGAAGAGCGACCATTGGTGTTGGCGCGTCGATGGCGACGACGCTCTCCCTCAGCTTGCTTGCCGACCCTGCAGCGGCACACGGCATCGGCGGCAGAACCGACCTTCCCCTGCCTGCGTGGCAGATGACATGGGCCGCCGGTTTCGCGGTGGCGAGTTCGTTTGTGGCTCTTGGTGCATTTTGGTCGAAGCCGTTGCTCGAGTCTGCTGCCAAAGGGCGCACCCTGCCGAGATGGATTCAACCGCCGATCTGGCTTTTCTGGATCACCAAGGCGACCGGCGTGGCCATGTTCGGTGTGCTCATGTACGCGGCGTGGTTCGGAAACGAAAACTCCGCTGTCAACATTTCGGGTGATGCCGTCTACATCGTGTTCTGGGTGGGAATGCAGGTCGTGTCGGCGGCGTTCGGCGACGTCTGGTCGGCATTCAACCCGTTCATCACCATCGCCGATTCGGCGGCATGGCTCAAGGCGCGGCTGATAGGGGAACGACTGAGCGGAGGCGACTCCCAAGAGGCGACCGGCGGCGCTCAATCAGTGTGGCCGGCGGTCGTAGCCATCGCATCGTTCTCGTGGATGGAACTCGCGTATCACAGCGCCGCGTCGCCGAGGTCGCTGGCGTTGTATCTCAGCGTCTATTCGGCCGCGATCCTGGGCGGTGCAGCATGGCGAGGCAAGGGTTTCGTCAGGCGGGCAGATGGTTTCGGCCAGTTGATGTCGATTATCTCGTCTGCCTCGCCGCTGTTCCGAGAGGAAGGCAAGCTCAGGTTCCGGCCGCCCCTGTCTGGAGTGTCGCGCCTCGAGGTGAAGCCGGGCACTGTGGCGTTCATTCTCGTGGTTCTCGGAACCACCACTTTCGACGGTTTCACACGTAGTTCGACATGGTCGCGGGTGGCGGGCAGCAGCACCGGGTGGTCGCTCACCTTTATCAACACATTCGGTCTCGCTGTGGTGATTGCACTGGTGGCGTTGGTGTTTTTCGCTGCCATAAAATCGATGTCGAGAGTGACCGGAGAATCGGAATATGAACTTGGTGATCTCTTCGGGCCGACGTTGGTGACGATCATGGTTGCCTACACGGTTGCCCACTATTTCAGTCTTCTGGTACTCGATGGGCAGCGGTTCATCATCCAGATCAGCGACCCGTTCGGTCGCGGATGGGATCTTTTCGGAACCAAGGATTACGCGATCAATTGGGCTCTCATATCGACCGGAGCCATTGCATGGGTCCAGACGGCTGCCATTGCAGTGGGCCATGTGCTGGCGGTTGCTGCCGCGCACGACCGATCAATCAGTAGATACGAACGGAGTGTGGCGCTGCGGTCGCAGTATTCGATGTTGGTGGCGATGATCTCCTACACGGTGGTGGGGTTGATCATCCTGCTGGGAGCGTTCTAGAGGTTGTTCACCCAACCAGGCTCACGCAGCATGTAGCCGGGTTGTGAGGAATTCGAGCACCTGATCGAGGGCTTCACGAGTGGGGTGCCCGGGTTGATCGACGAGGTGTTCTGTCAGAACGCTGTGGGCATTTTTTGGAATGTTGAGCGCCGGGTCGGGGCTGGTGATCTCGATGCCAACGAAGTTGTCGCCCAGCACGGATCTGAGTGTCTCGAATCGTTCCGGGGGCACAGCGGAGTCGTTGGTGAAACGCAGGCCGAGCACAGCGCATCCCTGAGCTGCTCGTTCCGCGACGATCTCAAGCTCGTTGGCGTCGAGCCCTACCGATGCTTTGCGCTCCTTTCCGAAGGGGAATGGTTGGGAGGGCTGGCTCAAGACCGGGGCAATGACAGTGTCGTCGAGCATCATGGCCAAACCGAAACCTCCGGTGAAGCACATCCCCACGAAACCGATACCCGGACCGCCGTGGTCGTGGTGGAGCTTTCGAGCGAGCGCCCGTAGCCAAGCGGTGGCCGGAGCCGAGTCGCGCTTTGCCAGACAATGGAATTCGTTGCTTACACATGCTCGACCGATTACCCGCAACGCACGTGGCATGGTGCCCTCCACGCCTGGCGTGCCGAACATTGATGGCAAAGCGACCGACAATCCAAGATCAACCAAACGATCGGCGAACTCGGCAACCTTGGGTGTGATTCCTGGCACCTCGGCTGCAACCAGCACGCAGGGGCCCTCGCCGCGGTGGTAGACATCGTGGGTTATTCCCTCAGTTGTGAACGGTTCGATCCGATAGCCATCAAGAGTCATGGTCGACAAACCTATTGGATGCCTGACGACCGAGTTCATGTCAGTTCTGTTACGATTGGTAGGAATGCTACGGAAGTTTCATGTGCGCGCGCCCATCCCTGCGGTGGCCCTGATTGCGGCAATTGTGCTGGGTATGGTTGTCCCGGCGCTGGCCCAAGACACGATTGATGATCTTCGATCACAGCGTGAGGAAAACGTAGGTCGGGCCGCTGATGCTGCAGCTCATATTGATTTATTGACGTCCCATGATCAGGAACTGGTCGACGCAATTTCCGCCCTCGATGTGCAGGTGTCACTTCAGGAATCGAAAGTGGCAGCAGCAGAGCGAGCCATTCTCGATGCCGAGGCCGATGCGGCCAGATTCCGCGCCGAGGCCGCATCGTTTGATGATCAACTTCAGTCGCTGCGCGACCAGTTGCGGGAGAACGCGATCGACGCCTACATCCGGCCGTCGGCGTCGGCAATGTCACAGCTCAACAACAGCAACCTGATGGATGAAGCACTGCGACGCTCATTTCTCGACGACATCGTGGGAGACATGACTCAGTTGATCGATGAGCTGAGGTCTGTCGAAGCTCGACGGCTCAGCGCGGGAGACGCGGCTGATGCCGCGGCCGCCGCGGCAGAAGACCTGCGTGCCTCACGCGTCGCCCACCTGGCCAGTCTCGACTTAGCGAGAACCGAGCAGGAGCAGCTGCGTTCTGAGCTGCAAGATCGGGTGGCCGAGTGGCAATTCAACATCGATCAGCTCGATCAGGCCAACCTCGATATCGAGAGCGAAATCCAGGGGATTGAGGCCGAACTGGCGCGCAAGGCTGCCGTAGAAGCGGCACGCAAGGCCGCGGACGAGGCGGCACGCAAAGCAGCCGCTCAAGCAGCTGCTCAGGCAGCAGCTGATCAAGTGGCCTCTCGATCCTCAGGATCTAATGGGTCTTCGCCAACACAGCCAGTTTCGCCTATCGGCGATTTTGTTGTCACCAATCGTCCGGTTCCAGGAAGAATCTCCAGCCCGTTCGGCCCTCGCACCCACCCGATCTTCGGCAGCACCTCATCGCATCCCGGAATTGACATGCAGGCCCGTTCCGGCGACCCGATATCCGCAGCTGCCGACGGCGTGGTCATCTCAGCACGTTGGCACAATGGCTACGGCAACGCGGTCATCATCGACCACGGTGACGGTTTCTCCACCCTCTACGCACACCAGTCGAAAATTCTTGTGACCGCGGGCGATCAAGTGGTCGGCGGCGAGACGATCGGTTTGATCGGAAGCACCGGGTGGTCGACCGGACCACATCTGCATTTCGAGGTGCGTGTCAACGGCATTGTGGTGAATCCAGCACCGTTCCTGCCCTAAAGGTCTCACCACTTCACGTCGTAGGTGACGCCGCGCTGGGGCGCTTCACCGATGGGCAAGACATCGCTGTGATCAAAATGTGTATCGTCGAGTGATGCTCGACCCAATCACCATCTTGGTGTTGGCGGCCGGTGACCCTGGTGTGGTCGTCGAACCGCCGCCACACGACTTGGTGATCGCCGCCGACAGCGGTCTCGATCTTGCCGAGTCGCTCGGATTGTCGGTCGACCTCGTCATCGGAGACATGGATTCCGTCAGTGCGAAAGCGCTTCACCGTGCCGAGTCGGCGGCGATCGATGTCGAACGACATCCACGGGCAAAGGACCGAACCGACCTGGAGCTGGCCATGTCGGAGGCCGTTGCTCGGGGGGCATCGGCAATCCATGTGATGGTCGGAGCAGGGGGGCGACTCGACCATGCCGCGGCCAACCTAGCGGTCATGGCCTCACCCGAATGGGGCGATGTCGCGGTCTCGGGCACTGTTGGCGAATCGTCGGTATGGGTTGCCAGACGGGAGCTTCAACTGATGCTGCCCGTCGGCGAGACGTTGTCTCTGCTCCCCATCGGCGGACCAGCTCTCGGGGTCACCACCAGTGGACTCGAATGGCAGCTCGATGGCGAGGATTTGGGCCCCTACTCGGCTCGCGGCGTCTCAAATGTGGTTGTGGCAACGCCGGTGATAATTCGAGTGGCGAGCGGGGTACTGCTCGCGGTTAATTCGCCCATGCGGCCCACCGACCACGGCGCCGCTCCAGACTGAGTGACAGGCCGAAACACTTCGACAGATTTTCGCTGGTGAGGACCTCCCCGATGGGGCCCTGCGCCATCGATACACCGTCGCGCACCATCAGAGCGTGGGTGAAGCCGTCAGGTATCTCCTCCACATGATGTGTGACGAGCGCAATCGGCGGCGTGAGAGGGTCGAACGCCAAGTCGGCGAGGGTCGACACGAGCTGTTCACGACCCGCCAGATCGAGAGCGGCCGTTGGTTCGTCCAGCAGAATCAGTCCAGGATCGGTCGAAAGCGCTCGGGCCAGCAGCACACGCTGACGTTCACCGGATGACAGCGTTCCGAAACGGCGATCGACGAGATCGGCGATTCCCACTCTTGTCAGCGATGCCACGGCCCGATCGCGGTCGGTGTCGTTGTAGGAATGCCACCATGGCTCAAGAGCAGCATTGGCAGCTGTCATCACCACGTCGATCACGGACAACTCAGGGCGGAGCATGTCGGCCATGGCTGAGCTGGCGAATCCGATCATTGCTCGAAGAGTTCGCACATCGGTTCGTCCGAGGCGATGCCCGAGGATGGTGACCTCGCCGGCGGACGGATGAAGCCACATCGACGCGATCCGGATCAGAGTGGTCTTGCCCGAGCCATTTGGTCCCAGCACCACCCAATGCTGACCGGCCTCAACTGTCCAATCGACGCCGCGTAGAATTTCGGCACCGTCGATCCTGCGATGTATCCCCTCCAGGTGAAGCACTTTGTGAGTCACGCGCTCGACCATATGCGGATCAACCTCTCAGATAACGATCTTGACGATCAGAGCGACCGCCGAAAGTATCGAGATCGTCAACACAAGTGGCCGAACTCGTCCGGCATCGACGTACTTGCGAAGCGGGCCGGATATGGCAAAGCCAAGGAACGAGCCGGGCATGAGAGCAATGCCGGTGAGTAATTCACCTGTGCCCAACCTGCCTGCTACGGCAATGGCCGGCAGCGTCAGCGTGGAGCCGATGACGAAGAACGCCGAGAGGGTCGACCTGACAGCCGGGCCCTGACGATGTTGGAGCGACAATGCGGCCGGTGGGCCACCGATTGACGCCGTGGTCGACCCGAATCCGGATATCACTCCGGCCATCGCGAAACTGTATTTGGATTCCGGAATTTTGATCGCCCCAGACGACAGCACCACGGCGACCATGATGGTGATTGCAACTATCAGTCTCAGCGAAGAGTCGGATACCGCCCCTAGAACCAGCGAGCCGAGTATTACCCCGGGCAGACGACCAGCGGTGCCCCAACGGACGAAATGCCAGTCGACGAAATGCCGTTCACGAAGCGCCGACGAAATGATCAACGACGTGCTCGCAATGAATATCGGACCGGGCACGAATGCTGTGTCGATCAGGGCCAGCAGGGGAGCGGCGATGAGGTTGGCTCCGAAGCCGACCGATCCCTGAATCGTGGACGAACAGGTGATGATGAGCAGGGCGAAAATGAGTGATGACACGTCGACGTTCACGAGGCGGAACCTCCATGTTGGATCCAAGCGTCGTACATCGCCTTGTAGCGGCCACCTTCTGCCACGAGCTGTTCGTGGCTCCCCAATTCGGCGATTGTGCCATCGTGAATCACGGCGATGCGATCAGCGCGACGGGCGGTGGCAAGCCGGTGGGCGATGATCACCGCGGTGCGGCCACCGAGCAACGCATCCAGTGCCCGCTCGACGGTTGCCTCCGATCGCAGATCCAGATTGCTGGTGGCCTCATCGAGGATCAACACCCTCGGGCGGGCGACGAAAGCGCGTGCGAGAGCGAGGAGTTGGCGCTCTCCGGCGGAAAGGGATGCGCCGCGTTCGTGTACCGCCGCGTCCAGCCCGCCAATTCTGTTGACCAACTCGGTAATGCCGACGGCTTCGAGGGCATCTTGAAGCTCGGAGTCGGTTGCGTCCGGCCGGGCGAAAGCCACATTGTCGCGGACTGCACCTGCGAAGAGGAAGGGTTCCTGAGGCACAACCCCCAGCTGCGATCGGAGGCTGGAGAGAGTGACATCGCGTAGATCATGTCCGTCGATTGCCACCACACCGGACTGTGGGTCATAGAACCGGGTGATGAGCTTGGCGATGGTCGACTTGCCTGCGCCGGTCTCTCCGACAAAAGCGATCGACTCACCGGGCGCCACTCGCAGGGAAACATCGCTGAGGACCGGGTTGTCGGGGGTGTACCCGAAGGTGACGTTGCGTAGCTCGATCTCTCCCTCGATCGCAGGCAGGTCGGCCGCGGTCGAAGATTCGGCCGCCGTTGGTTCCGTGCTGAGCAGATTTCGCAACTTGACCACCGCCGCCCCACCTTGTTGGTAGGAATTGTATAACTGGACAAGAGTCTGGATCGGAGCGAAGAACGAGGTGAGGAATAGTAGGAACGCCGCGAGCTCACCGATGGTGATTCGACCGTTGGACACCATGACCCGCCCACCCCAAGTAGCGCTGCCTGGCTGAAGATCCCGACCATGTCGGTGGACGGCGCATAGATCGAGTTGAGTCTCGAGGTGGCGATGTTGGCGTCGCGATGGTCGCCGACGACGTTGCGATGCTCGGCGACGTTGACGGCTCGTCGATTGTGGGCGACGATCACTCGAATTCCCGCGAGAGATTCCTGCAGGTGCGACAGAAGTTCGGCTATGCGATCCCGAACCCGGATGTAAGCGCTGGCGGAGGCTCCTCGAAACCACAGCGAAATGACAACGGTGGGTGGAACGGCCACTCCAAGCGTGATCACCGCGAGCAGTGGGTCGTAAATGAACATCACGGTGGTGATAACGATCAGGGTGAGGCCCTGTACCAGGAGGTTGACGATGCCGTCCTGGAACAGAACCGACAGCGCCTCGATATCAGACGTCATCCGAGTGAGGAGTACCCCGGCTTTTTCGTTCGTGTAGTAGTCGACGCCCTGGCGCTGCATGTGGCTGAACACCTTTATACGAAGCGCCTCGTTGAGCCGCTCGCCGAGGCGTCCGGTGAACGCCACACGAATTGCGCCCATGATCGTCGACAGCACGACGGCACCTACGTATGCACCCGCAGTGATCACGAGTACTTGCTTGTTGCGGACCCTGATACCCTTATCGATCCCGATCTGGGTGAGGATCGGACCGAATTGCAGCGCAACGGTTTCGATGGTTACCAGCACCGCGGCCAGCGCCAAGCGGCCCCGGTGCGGCCACAAAAATCGCTTCAGCGTGAATGGGTGATGGTCCCAATCGGTGTGCGACCACGGAACCGGGTCGACTGTGTGCTGGGGCTCGTGAAGCAGCACGTTCTCAACTTTGCTCCGCAGATCCCCCGGCACCTCGGCATGAGGCAAGCCGGCTGCGGCGCTCGACTGCGGCGTGGTCGGTCCGCCGCCGAAGCCTCCGCCTCCTCCAACCGCGAACATCAGACGATCCGATCAGTGGTGGAGGAGCCGGAGTCGGCAAGAATCGCGGCATAGCGGGGTTCGCTGTCGAGCAGGCCGAAATGGGTGCCGCTGGCAGCGACGCGGCCGTCCTCAATGAGGATCACGCGGTCGGCCAGGGAAATGGTTGACAGGCGGTGGGCTATCAGAATCGTTGTGCGGTTTGCTCGGCGGGCGGTGAGCGCATCGTGGATGCGTTGCTCCACCGCGACATCAACCGCACTGGTGGCGTCATCGAGCACGAGAATTACGGGATCGGCGAGAAATGTCCGCGCCAGTGCCAAGCGTTGGCGCTGGCCGCCGGAGAGGGTCAAGCCTCGTTCACCGACCTCTGTCAGTCGGCCGCTGGGAAGGTCGTCGACGAAACCGTCCGCCGCTGCATCGGCCAGAGCAGAGTCGACTATGTGGTCGGGCGAGCCGGGCCGGGCGAACTCGACGTTGTCGCGAATCGAAGTTGCGAAAAGGAACGGGTCGTCGGATGCCGTTGTGACCTCGCGACGAAGATCGGTGAGTGAAATTTCTCTCACGTCGACACCGTCAATCATGATCGAACCATCAACGACGTCGTAGAACCTGGTGAGAAGCCTGGCGATGGTGGATTTGCCACTGCCTGTTCGGCCCACTATCGCCACCGTCTCGCCGGCATCGATCTGCAATGTGAGGCCGTCGAGAATCAGGGCAGTCGGGTCTGTGGGATAGGCGAATTTCACCGACTCGAAGGTGACTCGGCCATCGGGATCAATAAGGCGCTTGGGGGCGGGGCCCTCGACGACGTCGGGCCTCTCATCGAGGATCTCGAACACCCTCACAGCTGCCGCTCCGGCACGCTGCCACTGGATGAGAATGAAGCCCACCAGCCTGAACGGCACAGCGAGCATGAGCACGAACGTGGAGAACGTGACCAATTCACCGATTTGGATGCTGCCGTCGATGGCTCGAATCCCGCCGAACAACAAGACGAGTGCCAGCCCGAGACGAGGCAGAGCTTCCATTGTCGGGGCGTTTCGCGCTCGAGCGTCGGCCAGAGCGGTGCCCGCCCACCTCAACCGACGGGCCGCCATTGCCAGGAGTTGCACCTGATTGGCCTCCTGAGCGAACGCTTTGACCACCCTGGCGCCTTGGATGTTTTCGTCGACGATCGTGGCGACATCGGCTTGACGAGCCTGGACAACCCATGAAAGAGGAAAGAGAAGGTTTCTCAAACGTCGACCAACCACGTAGACAAACGGAAGCGGCACCACAGCCACGAGGGTGAGCGGGAGATCAATGATCACCATCGCGATCACCGCCCACGTGAGCAGCACAAATTGCATGGCAATCATCGGCCCGAACGCGAAGAGCAACTGGATCGATCTGACGTCGGTGTTGGCCCGGGAGATCACCTGCCCACTTTGTGTGCGATCCCAGTACGAGAATGAGAGTTCGGTGAGTCTTTCGAAAATAAGGTTTCTCAGATCACTTTCGATCTTGTGGGCGGCAGTGAACAGGCCAAACCGAAAGAAGTATCCGAGCGAGAATCTGAGCGTGGCGACGATCGCCAGCGTCACCACATAGGGGGTGGCCGAATGCCCGGCATCGATCGCGTCGATGCCTCGACCGATGGCGATCGGCACGGCTACTGACCCTGCTGTGGCCACCATGCCGGCCAGCATCGAGCCGTAGAAGAGACGCTTGTGGGATTTGACTATCGGCCAAACGCGACGGATCCAGCCGAGCGACTGATCGGGATTGATGGCTGCTCTGGGTCGCTCGAAACGGCTTCTAATGTGGGGGTTCGACGCCGGATCATCGCCGACTGTCTCAGGCATTCGTACAACCTAGGGCTACATTCGCGTACCGCACAGATCGAGGAGGATCGATAGATACCGCATTGAGGCTTTTGGCAGTAGTGGCACTGGTTGCTGCCAACGCCACCTTCGTCGCTGCCGAGTTTGCGTTGGTTGCGGTCGACCGGACTCGGGTAGACGAACGCGCCGGTTCGGGAGATCGCGGTGCGAAGAGGGTGCAGCGGCTACTCGATCACCTGTCGTACCACCTGTCGGGTGCCCAGTTGGGCATCACAGTCACGTCGCTGTTGTTGGGCTTCATTGCAGAGCCGGTGGTCGCCGATTTGATCGACCCTGCACTAAATGGCGTGCTCGGATCGTCGAGCGCGGGTGTGGCTATCGTCATCGGGTTTTCCATAGCGACAGTGGTCCAGATGGTATTTGGCGAGTTGGTACCGAAGGCGATGGCCACCAGCAGCCCGTTCTCGATGGCTGTGGCGCTGTCGCGGCCGACGGCTGTATACGGAAAGGTGGCACGTCCGCTGGTGGCAGTTCTCGACGGTATGGCTGCCCGCATTTCGCGTGCGATCGGCTTCGAAATCTCCGATGACTCCGAGTCTGCTCGTGATCGAGTCGAACTCGAGCAGCTGATCCGGTCTTCCGGGGAGGAGGGCACGCTTGATGCCGGCGAGGTTCAGCTGCTGACGCGTTCGATCCGACTGGCCGACAAATCTGCCGACGACGCGATGGTGCCGCGGGTTCAGGTCCTTTCGATCAGCTGTGATTCCACGATCGACGACCTTGTCGATGTAGCCGTTCGAACCGGCCACAGCCGATTTCCGGTCACCACGGGCGATCTCGATTCGATTGTCGGCGTCGTTCACGTCAAGTCGGTTCATGCCGTGCCGGTTGATCAACGAAGGTCCACAAGTGTTGAGAGTGTGATGGCGCTGGTCCTGGCGGTTCCGGAAACCAAGGATCTCGACGAGTTGCTTGTCGAACTTCGCGAGCGCGGCGGGCAGTTGGCCGTTGTGGTCGATGAGCACGGTGGCACTGCGGGAATCATCACCCTTGAAGACATTCTGGAGGAGATCGTTGGTGAAATCGACGATGAACACGATGATGCGCCTGCGTCGCTCACCAGAGTCGAATCCAAAGGATCGACGATCATTCCGGCGTCGCTGCACCACGATGAGGTGGTCGATCTGGTTGGTTTCGAAATGCCAGACGGTGAATACGAGACGCTCGCCGGACTGGTCCTCGATCGTCTGGGTCGAATTCCCGAGACCGGTGATATCTGTATTGTCGACGGGTGGCGTATCGAAGTCGTTGCGATGGACCGACTGAGAATTGCCACGGTTCGATTGGTCGAGCCGCGCCAGGTGGCGCCATGACCCTGTGGATGTTGGTGCTGTCGGTCGTGTTGGTGGGCATCAACGCATTCTTCGTGGCGGTCGAGTTCTCGCTGATCGGGAGTAGGCCGTCTCGGCTTGAGCCGATGGCCGACAATTCCGACGATGGAGCCACGGCCGCGCTCGATGCGGTCCGTCATCTTCAGCCACAACTCGCTGGAGCTCAGCTCGGCATCACCATGGCTTCACTTGGCCTTGGCTTCGTCGGTGAACCCGCTGTCTCGACACTCATCGAATCTGCGGTGGAACGCTTCATCGATCTGCCAGCTGGCGTGCTGCACACCATCGGGTTTGTGGTGGCTCTCATGATTGTCGTCACCATTCATATGGTCCTCGGAGAAATGGTGCCGAAAAACATCGCACTAACCGGCCCGGAGAAGGCCGCACGCGTGCTCGCACCGATCCATCAGGTTTACGTTGCAGCGCTACGGCCGGTGATCTGGTTGCTCAACGAAATGTCGAGCATCGCGGTGCGATCACTCGGTAGAGAACCTGTCGATGAACTCAACACCGCCCTCACGGTGAATGAGTTCCATACGTTGATCGCCGGTGCTCAAGAGGACGGTGTGATTGAGGTTGCCGAGCATGACCTACTGGCGGGCGCTCTGGATTTCCGGGCACGCACGGCCGGATCGATCATGGTGCCGAGGTCACGGATGGTCAGTGTGATCAGGGCATTGCCGGTTGGTGACATCGAAGCGGTCGTGGCACATTCGGGACACAGTCGGTTGCCGATCGAGGGAATCGAATCTGACGACATCGTCGGATTCGTCCACTCCAAGGATCTCTTGCGTTTGCCCGCCGATGCGCGATCAGAGCCTGTCCCGCTCGAGATGATTCGTCGCATGTTGATCGTGCCGCCCGATCGGTCGATCCGAGACCTCATGCGCTCGATGCGTCGGATGAGACGTCATATGGCTCTGGTACGCGACAATCAAGGCACCCTGCTGGGGATGGTGACTCTGGAGGACGTTCTCGAGTCTTTGGTGGGCGATATCAGAGACGAGACCGATCAACCGGAAGGTTGATCATGTTCATGCCCCGGTGAAGTGGAATCCGCCGTCGACGTGGATTATCGATCCGGTTGTCGACGGGAACCAGTCGGAGAGCATCGCCACAGTCGACTTTGCGACCGCCGATGAATCCATCACATCCCAGCCGAGCGGGGCACGGTCGGCCCACGCGTCCTCGAACTTGGAGAAGCCGGGGATCGACTTGGCGGCAACCGTCTTGATCGGGCCGGCGGCGATGAGATTGCAGCGGACGCCGGAGTGCCCCAATTCTCTGGCGAGATAGCGGTTGGTGGATTCCAGCGCGGCTTTGGACACACCCATCCAGTTGTAGGCCGGCCATGCAACGGTCGCGTCGAAGTCGAGCCCGACTATCGAGCCGCCATCGGTCATGAGAGGTGCCACTGCATCGGCGAGAAGTTTGAGCGAGAACGCCGAGATCTCGATCGCTACACTCACGTCGTCCCAGGTTGCGCCCATTAGGTCGTCGCCGAGACAGGCCTCGGGTGCGAAGCCAATGGCGTGGAGCGCTCCGTCGACCCGCCCCCACTTCGACTCGAGATGCTCTCGAAGGGACGTGGCCTGAGAGGCATCGGAAACGTCGAACTCGATGACCTCTGGCTCAGTAGGCAACTTGCGAGCCGTTCGCCGGGTGAGCCGAATACCACGGCCCGCGCCGGTGAGAACTATCTCAGCGCCTTCTTCCTGGGCCAGCTTGGCTATTCCATACGCAAGCGAGGCATCGGTCAGCACCCCGGTGATCACGATTCGCTTACCGTCTAGCAGGCCCACTGTTCCTCCATTCTGCGGGCCGGCGTACGGCCCTGCCGGGTGAGACCGGCATGGACTCCAAGACGTTACGGCCTGAAACGGTCCACGGCGGCGATATCGAGGGCATAGCGTCATCTTTCGTGGCGATGCATTTCTACGACACGGTTCAGGGATCAACGGTGGAGTTCACCGCGCCGCATGAAGTTCTGATGTACGTGTGCGGGATTACCCCCTACGACGCCACCCATCTCGGGCACGCTGCCACCTACATCACATACGACGTCCTCCAGCGTCGACTGATCGACCTTGGGCATGTGGTCAAGTACGTACGCAACATCACCGACGTAGACGACAGTATCCTGGCCGCCGCCCGCCGACGCGGCGTCCACTATCTCGACTTGGCGTTTGGGGAGCGAGCCCGGTTCGACGACGACATGGCATCGCTCAACACGTTGCCTCCATGGTCGGAGCCGAGGGCCACGGGTGCCATCCCGGAGATCCGTGGGCTGATCGATTCAACGATCAAGGCAGGACATGCCTACCTGGCGGACGGATCGGTCTACTTCGATACCTCTTCGATTGATGACTTCGGCACCGTCTCCAATTTCGGTTTGTCTCGGATGCGAGAATTGTCAGACGAGTGGGGCGAACACCCCGACGATCCAGCCAAACGGAATCCGCTCGATTTCGTTCTATGGCGGCCATCTGCAGACGGTGAACCTCAGTGGAACTCGCGATGGGGGCTCGGCCGTCCGGGCTGGCATGTGGAATGCAGCGCGCTGGCCATGCGGGAACTCGGCCCTTCCATCGACATACACGGCGGTGGAGTCGATCTGCTCTATCCCCACCATGAATGTGTCCGGGCGCAATGTGAATCGGTCACTGGTCAGCCATTTGTCCGATATTGGCTGCATCATGAAATGGTCCATCTCGACGGGCACAAGATGTCGAAGTCGCTGGGCAACTTGGTGTTTGTTCACGATCTGCGGCAACGGGTGGAGCCAGCGGTGATTCGGCTCGCATTGTCGATTCACCACTACCGCCGGCCATGGCAATGGAGCGATGCCCTCCTCGATGATGCCGAATTTCGTTTGGGCAGGTGGCGAGTTGTCGCCGATTCGTCGGTCCCGACCAAGGTAAGTGGCAATGACGACTCGTTGCTCGACGCGGTGCGGGGCCGTGTCGATGCAGACCTCGACGTCCCCGCAGCGATCGGGTTGATCGACGAAGCCGTCTCGAACGGCGTTGATCCAACCAGAGCGGCTGCGCTCCTGGGAATCGATGTGAGCAGGATCGACTGAACGTTCACAAGGTGTTTACACAATCGACCTGCGAAGCCCCGCTTGGTGAGTCATGATGGCGCTGAGAGGAGGAACACGCGTGGCGAAGAGCGAATGGAACATGCAGAAGATTGCGGTATCGACCATGCGACCCCTGTTCAAGGCATGTTGGCGAATAAATGTGGTCGGCCTCGACAACATTCCGGTAGACGGGCCGGCCATCTTGGCGCCCAACCACTCGTCTGTGATCGATTCATTCTTTCTGCCCAGCGTTTTGCCCCGGTGCATCACTTTTGTCGGAAAGGCCGAGTATCTCGACGATTGGAAGACACGACGGTTGTTTCCTGCCCTCGGCATGATTCCGATCGATCGCAGCGGCGGCGACTCATCCAAGCGTGCCCTCGATGCAGCCGCGGATTTGCTGGAGCGTGGCCAGTTGTTCGGGATCTATCCGGAGGGAACCAGATCACGAACCGGCTTCCTCCACAAAGGGCACACCGGTGCGGCGCGTCTGGCATTGCAGACCGGCGCACCCATCATCCCGGTCGGGATTCTCGGCACCCGCCGTATCCAGCCACCGGACGCATCGTGCCCCAAACCGTTCCTGCCCGCCGAGATCAAATTTGGTCATCCGATCAGCCCGACCGGTTCGCAGCACGTGTCCGACACCCGTCTGCGGCTGCGGCAAATGACCGACGAGTTGATGTTCGAGATTCGTGCCCTCACCGGGCAGGACTACGTCAACTCCTATGCCACCAAGGGTCGGCAGCAAGCCACGACCACGCTCGAGACGACGATTGATCCGGAGATGCCTACTCGCCGCTCATCGGCGGATGTGTTGCGGCCGGCGGCCGTCTGACAAAGGGCGTATTGCCGACGCTAACCTCGGCGACGTATGTCAGATTCGATATCGGTAACTCTTCCAGACGGTTCGAAGCGCGAGTTGAGTAACGGTGCCACCGGCGCCGACTTGGCGGCCTCGATCGGGCGGCGGTTGGCGTCCGCTGCTCTCATCACCGTGGTCAATGGGCAGGAGCATGATCTGGGCGATCCGCTGCCCGACGGCGCCACTGTCGAGATCGTCACGTCCGACTCTGATCGGGGCCTGCACACCATTCGGCATTCCACGGCCCACGTATTGGCCCAAGCTTTGCTCGATGTGTTCCCTGGTACCGATCTGGCGATAGGCCCGCCGATCGAGAATGGCTTCTACTACGACGTGGAGCTTCCCGATGGTGCCACCATCAGCGACGACGATCTGGCCCGCCTTGAGTCGCGGATGAGCGAGATCGTGGCGGCCGATCAGCCCTTCGTTCGCCATGTTTTGTCCGTTGACGATGCCATCGAGTTCTTCTCAGATTCGCCGTTCAAGCTGGAGATCATCGAACGGGTCCGAAGCGGTTCCACAGACGCCGACGATGCCGCAGAGGCCCACGGCGCCGAGTCGATCAGCTACTACGCCAACGGCGACATGTCGACGGCTGGCACATTCCGAGACATGTGCACCGGCCCCCACGTTCCTTCCACGGGTCGGCTGAAACACTTCAAGCTCCAGTCGGTTGCCGGAGCGTATTGGCGAGGCGATGTGAGCCGGCCGATGCTTCAGCGGATCTACGGCACCGCTTGGGCATCCAAGAAGGACCTCGACGGCTACCTCGATCGTTTGGTCGAGGCCGAGAAACGCGATCATCGGCGTCTGGCCAAGGAACTCGATCTTGTGTCCTGGCCAGAAGAACTCGGGCCTGGTTTGGCCGTGTGGCATCCCAAGGGTGCGCTGGTGCGCAAGATCATGGAGGACTACTCCCGCGATCGCCACGAGCACGGCGGCTACGAGTTCGTATTTTCTCCCCACATTGCCAAGTCGGTGCTCTGGGAAACGTCGGGTCATCTCGACTTCTACGCCGACAGCATGTACCCCGCGATGGAATTGGACGGGGCCAGCTACTACCCCAAGCCGATGAATTGTCCGTTCCACGTGATGATTTACAAATCGAATCTTCGCAGCTATCGCGAATTGCCACTCCGTTTGTTCGAACTGGGAGCGGTCTACCGCTATGAGCTGTCCGGGGCGGTCCATGGGCTTCTCAGGAGCCGGGGTTTCACCCAAGACGACAGCCACATCTTCTGCACACGTGAAGACATTGCCGGTGAGCTTTCCTCGCTGTTGGCGTTCGTGCTCGATGTGCTTCGGTCCTTCGGTTTTGAAGAGTTCCAGGCGAAACTCTCCACCCGTCCGCCCGAGAAATCGGTCGGTGAGGACGAACTCTGGGATCAGGCCACCGATGGCCTGCGCGAGGCATTGGAAATTGCCGGACTCGACTATGTCGTCGACGAGGGCGGTGGCGCCTTCTACGGACCAAAGATCGACGTCGACGTGCGAGACGCGATCGGCCGGGCTTGGCAGTTGTCCACCATCCAGCTCGACTTCAACTTGCCTGATCGCTTCGAACTCGAATATGTCGCCAAGGACGGATCTCGTAAGCAGCCGGTGATGATCCACCGGGCTCTGTTTGGCTCGGTCGAACGCTTTTTCGGGGTGCTGCTCGAGCACTATGCAGGGGCATTCCCCACGTGGCTAGCGCCGGAGCAGGTACGCGTGCTGCCGATCGCCGACGTTCACCAGGGTTACGCGGACGAGGTCGCTGCTCGTGTTCGCGATGCCGGATTGCGAGCCGGAGTTGTCGAGGCCACCGAGCCACTGGGCAAGCGGGTGCGCAACGCCAAGGTGCAGAAGATTCCCTACATCCTCGTGGTTGGCGACGACGACGTGGCCCACGGCACCGCCGGGGTCAACGAGCGTGGCGAAACCAAACCTGATCGTGGTGTGCCAGTCGATGATTTCATCAAGAGAGTGGCCGCCGAAGTCGCGGCCCTCGGCTGATAGCGTAGGTATTCGATGGTCGGGCGCCTGTGGGCAGGATGGCGAATGCCATACATCAATCAAGTCGAGTCGATGGTCCCCGTGCCCGACGACGCGACGTTGTTCGAGTCGATTCTTGCTTCAGGTGCCCCTGATGAGCAGACCCACATTTTGTGGCGAGGTGCCACGTGTTTCGCCTTGCTCAACGCCTATCCCTACACGTCGGGCCATCTGCTGGTTTTGCCGAAGCGGGGCGTGGCCACATTGGGCGGGCTCACTCCCGCTGAACACACAGAATTGTGGGATGCGGTCCGCGATGGCGTCGAGGCTGTCCAGACGGCATTCTCACCCGAGGGTGTCAACGTTGGCCTCAATCTCGGCCGTAGCGCCGGGGCGGGTGTGCCCGATCATCTCCACGTCCACATCGTTCCCAGGTGGGCGGGCGACACGAACTTCATGACGTCGGTGGCCGATGTGCGAGTGCTTCCCGAAGCTCTTGTCGACACGTGGCGTCGGTTGGTCGAAGCCTGGCCGAAATAGGCGGCTGCCAGCGATGGCGCGGCGATTACTTCTCGTGGCAATAGCCTCGATGCGATGAGCAACGACGATCATTCGGAGCCGACCGACGACGAGGTCCGAGACACGCTTCCGGCCGACCTTGACGTGTCTGCGCTCACGGCCACATACCTCTTCCCAAACAACAGTCGGCGGCGAATTCCTGCGGTCATCTACATGCTTACGGGTGTCGCTGCGATTGTCTTGTCGGCGGTGAGCGGTTCCGATGCAGTTCTTGTCAACGACGGTTTCATGTATGCAGGCATCGCTCTGGTGGTGATAGGCGCCTACCACTGGCAGGCCGGTTGGGATCTCTCATTCGATGAGCAACACGCACTCGGTGCGGCAAGTCGCGAGGTCGGGTTTCCGGTAGGGCACGCGTCCGCTCAGCTTGGTTGGCGCGGCCTGCGAAGTCGTCCCACGTGGAGAATTCTTCTCTACTCCAATGAACCATCACCGAGCCGAAGAGGGCTGCTGCTGATCGACGGAATCGACGGCGAAATCATCGATCGATTTGTCGAGGACAACCCCGAGGACTGGACCGCATACGGGAATTGATGAGGGCCGAGTCCGGTTGGTCATAGTGCCGATGCGCCCGGCATGGCTGGTCACGCTGTTAGCGTGACGGCCGTAATTTCCGACTGGAGCACATACATGTTCGATGGCAACTGGCGAGCGACTGTCGACAGAGGTCTCACCCCGATCGGCCAGAGCCTGCGCCGAACCGGTATATCTGCCGACGTGGTCACGATGGTGGGCATCGCCATGGCGGGTATCGCCGCCTACACCATTGGTTCGGGATACCTGCGGGTTGGCTTCCTCTTCATACTTCTCACCGGCATTCCCGACGCACTCGATGGTGCAGTTGCTCGTGCGTCGGGCACTGGATCGACTCGCGGCGCTTTCCTCGATTCGGTCTCTGATCGCCTCACCGATGCCATGCTGTTCGGTGGAGTTGCCTGGTATTTGGCCAGCAACCGGCCCGGGCGGATCTCGATGCTTCCGGTTGCGATCATGGCTGCCGCGATGCTGATTTCATACCAACGCGCCAAGGCCGAGTCGCTCGGCTTTGATGCCAAGGGCGGCATCATGGAACGCGCCGAAAGATTCATCGTCTTGGCATTCGGGCTGCTGTTCAACGAGATCCTGATCGGCGTGTTGTGGGTGATGCTTGCCCTCACACTCGTCACCGCCGTCCAGCGGTTCGTGAAGGTGTGGCGCCAAGCTTCCCAAGGTCGACCGGTGAGGCGCAGTGCGCAACGCCGCGTAGCTCGACGTTCGACGGCCTCGGAGTCGGCATGGCGTGAGCGGATGCGTGAACGCCGCGCTCTGCGCAACCACTGAACTCAATGGCATCGGTCTCCGCCTATCGAGCGGGATCGTTTTTGGCACGCCACGTTCCCGATGGCCTTACCTCGGTTGGCTCGCGGGCAGTGTCTTCGGCGCTGTCGGTGTCAGGCGACAAGAGTCTTTTGATCACCCATAATCTTGAACGAGTTCTGGGTCGTGAGATGTCGCCAGCTGAACGACGTCGTCGTGTGGCAGCTGTCTACGACTGGTACACGCGCTACTACCTGGAGAGCTTCCGACTCCCAGAGATGTCGCCCAGTGAGATCGACCAGAAGTTCAGCTATTCGGGATTTGGTCAGATCGAGGAAGCCCATGCCAGTGGCCGGGGTTCGATCATCGCGCTGCCGCACTTGGGCAGTTGGGAGTGGGCGGCGGCCTGGATCTCGAGAGTTGCGCGAATACCGATCACTGCGGTGGTGGAGCCGTTGAAGCCACCCGAATTATTTGAATGGTTTGTCGGCCTTCGGGAGTCACTGGGAATGAACATCGTTGCATCTGACGACAACGCGGGCCGCGAAGCGAGCGGGGCACTGAAGCGTGGCGAGGTCTTGTGTCTCCCGTCTGATCGCGACATCGTCGGAAACGGAGTGGTCGTCGAGTTTTTTGGTGAGCAGACCACGCTGCCCGCGGGCCCTGCCACTCTTGCTCTTCGTAATAAGTGCCCTTTGCTCCCGACAGGCATTTTTTGGCGGGATGGGGGAGTCTTCGGTGAGGTTCGTCCCGCGATCAATGTTGAGAGACGGGGTCGGCTTCGTGAAGACATCACACGGATCACCCAGGATCTCGCTCACGAATTTGAGGTCCTGATAGGTCGGGCGCCGGAGCAGTGGCACATGCTGAGTCCCAATTGGCCCAGTGACTACCGATTGCTCGACATGGAATTACCCGAGCATCTCAAGGCGATTGTGTAATGCGGATCGGAATCGTCTGCCCATACAGCCTGACGGTCCCCGGTGGTGTCCAGATGCAGGTGCTGGGTTTGGCGCGGGCGCTGCGGCGCAAAGGCCACGATGTGCGCGTGCTCGCCCCCTGCGACGGACCTCCTCCCGATGCTGGCGTCACCCCACTGGGTGCGAGCCTTCCTACTGCGGCAAACGGTTCTGTGGCACCGGTCGCGCCGGATCCGGCCTGCCAACTTCGAACGATCAGGGCCATGCGCGACGAAGATTTCGACGTGGTTCACCTTCATGAACCGCTCGCCCCGGGCCCGACCACCACCGCTTTGCTCACTCGCCCGGCCCCTCTCATCGGCACGTTTCACGCCGCCGGAGGATCGTTGGCCTACGACTTGCTGCCGCGAGTGGTCAAGTTCCTTGCTGGTCGCATCGACGACCGGGTGGCCGTATCCGACGATGCCCGTAAAATGGCCCAGCAGGCCCTCGGTGGCCAATACGATCTGGCGTTCAACGGGGTCGAGCTTCGTCGATACGCCGAGGGTCCGATCATCGAGGGCGGCGGCCGCACGATCCTCTTCTTGGGTAGGCACGAACCCCGCAAGGGTCTTCGTGTGTTGCTTGACGCAATGTCGAATTTGCCTTCCAATGTGCGCTTGTGGATTGCCGGGGAGGGCCCCGACACCGCCGACTTGAGGGCGCGGTTCGCCGGCGATCCCAGAATCGACTGGTTGGGCACGATAAGCGAGTCCGAGAAGACAGCCCGCCTACGCGGCGCCGATGTTTTCTGTGCTCCATCGTTGCGTGGCGAGTCGTTCGGAATCGTGTTGCTTGAGGCAATGGCAGCATCGACTCCCGTCGTGGCAGCAGACATTCCCGGTTATTCCAATGTGGCGCGAGGCGGTCGCGACGCGGTGCTGGTCGAACCTGGCGACAGCGTCGCGTTGGCTGCAGCTTTGCGCTCTCTGATCGGATCGTCCGATGAGCGTGCCGGCCTGGTGACCTCTGGGCGTGAGCGAGCGGAGATGTTCTCGATGGAGAACTTGGCTGATTTCTATGTCGATCGATACGAACGGTTGGTTGCCGCCGCGGTCGGGCCCGACGCCCGCGGGACGCTAACCTGATGGGGTTGTAGCGCTACCGAGCGTCGTTCCGGAGGAACAGATGGTTTTATTGATCGTTCTGGCTGTTGTAGTCGTGCTGGTTGTTTTCATCATCAGCATTTACAACAAGATGGTCAGGCTCAGGAATCGCATCGAGAATGCCTGGGCGCAGATAGACGTGCAGCTGAAACGTCGGTGGGATCTGATCCCGAATCTGGTCGAAACCGTCAAGGGATATGCATCCCACGAGCGCGAGACACTCGAGGCTGTAATCGCGGCCCGCAACGCCGCAACCACCGCCCAGGGTCCCGCCGCTCAGGCGCAGAGCGAAAACATGCTCACCGGCGCGCTTCGCCAGTTGTTCGCGGTGTCGGAGGCATACCCGGAGTTGAAGGCCAACGATAATTTCCGGGATCTACAGGAGGAACTCACTGCCACCGAGGGCCGAATCGCATACGCCCGTCAGCTCTACAACGACACGGTTCTCAAATACAACAATTCGATTCAGACGTTCCCGGGTGTTGTGATGGCGGGGCCGATGGGGTTCAGCGCCCGTGAATATTTCGAGACCGACGACGAATCGCGCGGCAATGTGTCCGTCCAATTCTGAGCTGACGCTCAATCCCGACTCCGTACTGAGATCCACATGACATCAAATTCACCGATGAGAATTCTTGGTCCACCTGCGGTGCTGCTGGCAGTTGTCGTCGGCGCTGTAGTTGTACTCTTCGCGCCCGTCTGGGTGGCTGTCGCGGTCGGAGTCCTGGCTGGGATCATGTTGATACTGGTCGTACGACGAGTGTCGTTGGGCATTGCTCTCACTGAGCTTGGGGCTCAGCCGATTGTCGATGGGCGGCGTGAGAGAATCGACAACATCGTGGAGGGGATCTGCTTGTCCGGCGGTTTCACACCCCCGCGAATACAAGTTGTCGATGTGTCTGCCCCAGATGCCGCGATGGTCGCCAGAAGCTCCGATGATGCGGATCTCGTTGTCACCGCCGGCGCTCTCGACGACCTGAGCCGCCTTGAGCTCGAGGCACTCACGGCCCGCGCCTTGTGCCTTCTTGAATCGGGCGTGGAGTCCGCCACGATCTTGTGCGCAGCTGGCCGACTGCTGGGTCGAGGATCCCTGGCGCGGCACTTCGTAGGGCGACATCTCGATTCCAAGGCTGTCGTGCTGGCCGACTACGCGGGTGTCAGGATCACCCGATATCCACCAGCCCTTGCTTCGGCCATGACAAGAGCCCAGACCGGCGACGGGGTCACACCCGGTGTCACAACCGACCATCTGTGGTTGTTTGGAGCCACTAGTGGCGGGTCAGCCAGACGACCACCTCTCGACCAGCGAATCGTCACTCTTCAGGAATTGTGATGATTTTCTCAAACGGCAGCAGGACCGCTGCCGCGGTCGCCGTAGCGGTCGCCGTCGCGCTCATCCTCGCGAAGGCATGCGGCGGAGGCGGCGGAGACAACTCGGCTACCCCCTCCACCTCGGCATCGAGCTCACCGACTGTGACGACCGCCGCTGCTTCCACAACGGTTGCATCGACGACCACAGTCGAGCAATACACCGGCGCATACGGACCGCTTACCGGAGCGCCAATATCTGCCGACCGCGAAGAAGCCCCGGCATTGGTGATCAAGATCGGCAACAACGACGCAAAGTCGCGTCCGCAGACCGGACTGTTCGAGGCCGATGTGATCTATGAAGAGTTGGTTGAGGGTCTCAAGACCCGGTTCTTCGCGGTGTTTCACTCACAAATCCCCGATGCCATAGGGCCGGTTCGATCGGGCCGATCAAGCGATGTCCATCTTCTGGCAGGGCTGTCGAAGCCACTGTTCGGCTATTCGGGTGGCAACACCATCGTGTTGAGGGAGCTCCGCCAAGCCAGAGATGCCGGCCTGATGGTGGATGTGGGGGCTCTCAGACTCGAGAGCGCATATTTCCGGTCCGATGATCGCGCCGCCCCCGACAATCTCTACGTGGTGCCGGCAGATATCCCCGACACGAATGCTGGGATACCAGGAGCGTTGTTCACCTACGGTGATTTGCCGCCAGAGTCGGGCAGCGCTGTCGGTGGCGTGGATGTCGACTATCCAAGCACGTTCGGTCGTCGGTCGACCCACGTCTGGGACACAGCGTCAAATGGCTGGGTGAGGCTTCAGGACGGCACCCTTCAAACATCGGTGGTCGGCGGCGTAGAGGTTGAGGTCGCTCCCGCCAACGTGATAGTTGCCCAGGTCAACTACGGCGTATCAGCCGCCGACGGTGAATCCCCGCAGGCCAGGACCTTTGGGAACGGCCCGGTGCAGGTCTTCACCCGTGGCCGATTGATCGAGGGCACATGGTCGAGATCTGCCGAAGCTCCGAGCTGGAATCTGACAAATCCAGACGGCGCGGTCATTCCACTTGCGCCCGGTTCGACGTGGGTGCTGCTCGCTGCGGGCCAGCACTCCATGTTCGCCACGGCCGACATCAGTGTCATCGATCCGTCCGATGCGCTGAAACTACTTTCCGATGCCCGCGATTCGGCTACGTCGTAAGCGGTCGAGAGCCATAGGATGAACATCATGGAAGACAACACAGATCGCGCAGAAATCTCGTCTCGCGAGACCGGCACTCAGTTGGTCAAGCGTGGGCTCGCCGAAATGCTCAAGGGTGGCGTGATCATGGATGTGGTCGACCGCGATCAGGCCCGAATCGCCGAGGATGCTGGTGCCGTCGCAGTGATGGCCCTGGAACGAGTCCCGGCCGATATTCGTCGCGATGGCGGCGTGGCCCGTATGTCTGATCCCGAGATGATCAAGGGGATCCAGGCCGCGGTGAGCATTCCGGTGATGGCCAAGGCTCGCATCGGTCATTTTGGTGAAGCTCAGGTTCTGCAATCGCTCGGCGTCGACTACATCGACGAGTCGGAAGTTCTCACCCCCGCCGATGAATCCCATCACATCGACAAGTGGGCGTTTGTTACCCCATTCGTGTGCGGCGCCACCAACCTCGGTGAAGCGCTCAGGCGCATCAGCGAGGGAGCTTGCTTGATCCGCTCGAAGGGTGAGGCCGGCACCGGCAACATCGTCGAGGCGGTTCGTCATCTTCGTTCGATTCTCGGTGATATCCGTAAGATCACCACTGCCGATTCGGCTGAGTTGTTCGACTGGGCCAAGAAACTCCAGGCGCCATTGTCGCTCGTCCAAGAGGTCCACGACACCGGCTCGCTGCCGGTGCCGATGTTTTGCGCTGGTGGCATCGCCACCCCGGCGGATGCATCGTTGGTAATGCAGTTGGGTGCCCAGTCGATTTTCGTCGGGTCCGGAATTTTCAAGAGTTCACAGCCGGCAAAGATGGCATCGGCCATCGTCGAGTCCGCTAGCCACTTCCAAGACCCGGCGATCATCGCCAAGGTCAGCACCGGTCTGGGCGCGGCTATGAAGGGCTTGGAGATCGCCACCCTCGAGACGAAACTGGCCGATCGCGGTTGGTAGCACCGCTCGTAGGCGTACTGGCGCTGCAAGGCGCCTTTGCCGCACACTCGAAAATTCTTGCACCGCTTGGCGCGCAGACTTTGGAGATTCGCACTCCAGAACAACTGGAACGCGTGGATGCTTTGGTGATCCCGGGCGGTGAGTCGACCACCATCTCAATGCTGCTCGATCGTGGCGGACTACTCGATCCGCTTGCGCAACGTATCGCGGCGGGTCTTCCGGTTCTCGGCACCTGTGCCGGACTGATTCTGCTGTCGGCCAAGATCCTGGATGGCAGGCCTGATCAGCATTTTCTGGGTGCAATCGACGTCGACGTAAGGCGCAATGGCTACGGCACCCAGACCGACAGTTTCGAGTCGGACATCGATGTAGCCGACTTCGAGACGCCATTCCACGCCGTCTTCATTCGGGCTCCGGTGGTGACACGCACCGGCGAAGAGGTCGAGGTTCTCGCAAATGTCGATGGCAACCCCGTACTGTGTCGACAGGGCCATGTCACAGTGGCAGCGTTCCACCCGGAGTTGTCGGGGGACGATCGTGTCCACCGTCAGTTCATCCGACGCATCGACTCCGGAAATCCGTAATCCCCAATCCGCATCCGGGAATCTTGTTCCCTGGCAAATCGAGAGGAATCACCCATGTCGGGTCACTCCAAATGGGCAACGATCAAGCACAAGAAGGGTGCGGCTGACGCCAAGCGCGGCAAGCTGTTCGCCAAGTTGATCAAACAGGTGGAGGTGGCCGCCCGAACTGGCGGCGGAGATCTCGATTCCAACGCCACGTTACGCACGATGTTCCAGAAGGCCCGCGACGCCTCGGTTCCTCTCGACACGATCGAACGTGCCGTCAAGCGGGGCACCGGAGAGCTTGAAGGCGTCAACTACGAGACGGTCACCTATGAGGGTTATGCACCCGGGGGAGTGGCGCTTTACATCGAGTGCCTCACCGATAATCGCAACCGCACCGGTGGCGACGTTCGCAACACGTTGTCGAAGAACGGTGGGTCGCTCGCTGAGCCTGGCGCTGTGGCGTGGCAGTTCGAGCGCAAGGGCGTCATCCTCATCCCATCTGAGGTCGAAGAAGACGAATTGATGATGGTGGCTCTCGACGCCGGAGCCGAGGATCTGGTCGCCGATGGGGAGCAATGGCAGGTGACCACCCCGCCAACCGATTTCAATGCTGTCCGCGAGGCCATTGAGTCGGCCGGTATCTCCTTTGACTCGGCTGATCTCACGATGTTGCCTTCGTCCACGGTCGAGGTGACCGAACTCGGGGTCGCCAGGCGGGTGCTCAAGTTGTTGGAACTTCTCGACGATCTTGACGACGTCCAGGACGTCCATGGCAATTTCGACATGACCGACGACCTCATGGAGTCGGCGTCGGAGTAGGCGCTTCGTTGATGTCTGTCAGCCCTGACGGGTGGCGTCCGCCGCGCTAGCGCGTGTCGGCACTACAGTCGTACATGTGTTCGTCTTAGGTATTGATCCCGGGTTGTCGCGATGCGGCTACGGGTGCGTTGAAAGCGGTCGTCGGCCGCGTGCGGTGTCGGCTGGCGTGATCCGCACCGACCCTGCGCTCGATACACCAGTGAGGCTGGCCGAGATCCAACGGGAGGTCAGGGGCCTCATCGCTGAACTCAACCCGGAAGTTGTCGCCATTGAAAGAGTGTTTTTCCAGCACAACGTCCGCACCGCCATGAAAGTGGCAATGGCGATTGGCGTAGTCATGGCCGAAGCCTCCGCTGCGGGTTGCGATCTCGTCGAATATTCTCCCAATGAGGTCAAGCAGGCGGTTGCTGGTTGGGGAAGTGCCGACAAGAAACAGATCGGGCAGATGGTGCAGACTTTGTTGGGATTGGCAGAGCCGTTGCGCCCTGCCGACACTGCCGACGCGGTGGCAATAGCGCTTTGTCATCTGGCCCATCAGCGTGTCGGTGCCAGCGGAGGCGCGAGAAAATGATCGGTTCGTTGCGGGGCCGCCTGCTCGACCGCGGCCACGATGGGGTGCTCCTCATCGAGGTGGCAGGAATCGGATATAGGGTCACCGTCACGCCGTCCATATCAGTTGATCTCGGCGGTGGCGACGACGAGGTTTTTGTCCACACCCATCATTCCGTTCGAGAAGACAGTGAGACGCTCTACGGCTTTGCCACCATCGACGAACGTCGCGTCTTTGAGGCGGTGATTTCGGCCCATGGTGTCGGCCCATCGTTGGGTATGGCGATTCTCTCCGTCCATGGCCCGGATGCTCTTCGATTGGCCGTGGCCGACGACGACATCGGCGCCATGTGCCTGGTCCCGGGCGTCGGTAAGAAGACTGCGGCTCGAATCGTCATGGAGCTCAAGTCGAAGCTCGACCTTCCGGATTCATCCGTCGTGGTTGTTCCCGGCGATGGTGATGCTCCCAAACGAGCCAGCGCGCGAGCCGATCTGCGTAGCGCACTCGAGGGTCTTGGTTACGCCGCCGACGAGATCCACGCGGTTGTCTCCGAGTTGCCGGCAGATGGCGAGGTCGGGGTGCTTCTCAAGGAGGCGTTACGACGCCTGGCAGGGGTTCACTGAGCCATGCGTGAAGAGATTCTTTCTCCCCGCGAGGAACCGATCGACCAAGTTGATGAGCCGGGCCTTCGGCCCAGAAATTTGTCGGAGTTTGTCGGCCAGACTGAATTGAAGGGTCATCTCGGTGTGATGTTGGGCGCGGCCCGGATGCGCCGAGAGCCCACCGACCACATGTTGTTCGCCGGCCCACCCGGGCTGGGCAAGACCACTTTGGCCAATATTGTCGCCGCCGAAATGGACGCCAACATCCAGGTCACCTCGGGTCCGGCTTTGGAACGAGCCGGCGATTTGGCCTCAATTCTCACCAAGGTGGAGGAGGGTGACGTTCTCTTCATCGACGAGATTCATCGCCTGCCTCGTGCAGTCGAGGAAGTTCTCTATCCGGCCATGGAGGATTTCCGGATCGACATTGTGTTGGGGAAGGGCCCTGCCGCTCGTTCGATTCCGCTCGAACTTTCTCGCTTCACGCTGGTCGGCGCCACCACCCGCACCGGGCTCATCACTGGCCCGCTCCGCGACCGATTCGGTCTGGTTGCTCGTCTCGACTACTACGAGGTCGACGATCTCCAGTCGATCGTGTTGCGGGCGGCCGGAATTCTCGGTGTCGAAATCACGGAGGAAGGCGCGTTCGAAATTGCTCGCCGATCGAGAGGCACTCCACGTATCTCCAATCGTCTACTCAGGCAGGTTCGCGATTTTGCCGAGGTCGAACGCGACTCACACATAGATTCCACCGTGGCGTCCGACGGGCTCGCTTTCTTTGGTGTCGATGAATTGGGTCTCGACAAAGCCTCTCGCGCGGTTCTTGAATCGATCTGTGGTCGTTTCGGCGGAGGTCCAGTCGGGCTGTCGACACTTGCCATCAGCGTGAGCGAACCAACCGAGACCGTGGAAGACGTCTACGAGCCCTACCTGATTCAGCAAGGGCTGCTCATGCGCACGCCCCGTGGACGAGTCGCCACCCCATCGGCCTATGCCCATTTGGGGCTTACCCCGCCGGCGTCGTCTCAAAGCGGCCTCTTCGGCTGAGCGGCCTCTTCACCTGAGCGACATAGCCTCATTGGCTGTGGCCACCTCGCTTTCGCCGTCCAGTCCGGACGACATCGATTATCCGCTTCCCCCCGACAGGATCGCCCAGCATCCTCTGGCCCAGCGCGACTCGGCCCGGCTTCTCGTCGACCGGGGAGACTCGGTTGAGCACCTGATTGTTGCGGACCTGCCCGATCTTCTGGAGTCCGGCGACGTGGTGGTGGTCAACGACACCCGAGTCCTTCCGGCACGCCTTGTTCTACGTCGCTCGACCGGTGGAGCAGCCGAGGTGTTGCTGCTCGAGGAACTTGACGATGGGCGCTGGGAGGCATTGGTACGACCTTCCCGGAAGCTGCCACCAGGCACCCCGGTCACCGCGCCGGGTCTTGATGTGGTCGTTCTAGACGACCTGGGTGAGGGCCGAAGAGTAGTCAGCCTCGACGCTGGCGATGTGCCGCTTCTCGATGCGTTGGCGGCAGTTGGTTTGCCGCCGCTTCCGCCCTACATCCATGCGGGACTCGATGACCCGGAGCGTTATCAAACCGTCTTCGCACATCGTCCGGTGTCGGCCGCAGCGCCCACCGCAGGCCTACATCTCACCGACGAACTGCTTGGTCGCCTTCGATCCAAGGGCATCAAGGTGGTCACGGTTGAGTTGGCGGTCGGGCTCGACACGTTCCGACCGGTTCAGGTCGATCGGCTCGACGATCATGTGATCCACACCGAGCGTTACCTCGTTCCCGATGAGACAGCGGCCGCTATCGAGTCGGCTCGGCGCGTGGTGGCGATCGGCACCACGTCGGTGAGAGCCTTGGAGACGTGGGCTGCCACCGGTTGCCGAGAAGGTCGGAGCAGCTTGTTCATCCGCCGCCCCTACGAGTGGCGAGTGGTCGATGTTCTTCTTACCAATTTTCATCTTCCTCGTTCCACGCTGCTGTGTTTGGTGGATGCCTTTGTGGGCCCGAGGTGGCGCGACCTGTATCAGACGGCGATCGATGAGGGTTACCGTTTTCTGTCGTTCGGCGATGCGATGTTGCTCGGAGCAGATTCCGACTCGATTCGCCCCATCGCTTGACTCGTCGTCGCTTCAGCCTCCGAGAAGTGCTCCGTAGGCAGCCATCAAGATATTGGGTCCGCGCATGTCTTCGATGAGTGACGCATCCATCCGGTTCATCACGTATGCGAACGACATGCGCTGGTCGAGGTCGATGATTGCCTTGGAGCCGCCCCATCCGCCCCAATAACAGGTGTGGGTGCCGGGCAGCGGGAATGCTTCATCGGGAAGCCCGTAACCCATCCCGTAGTTGGTCGGGCCCATGAATACGTGGTCGGTGCCGTTGAATTGGCTTTGGAAGATCGCTTCGAGCCCTTCACGGCTAATGATCTCGACGCCATCGAGCGTGCCACCGCAAGCCATCGCAGCATGGACCCGTGCGACAGAGCGGGCATTGCCGATACCGCCGGCCGCAGGAATCTCGGCCCGGCGCCACGCTGTGGTGCTGGGTTCCATGCCGGTCATCACCGGGTTGCTGAGAGTGCGAAAGGCGATCGACTCGTGGTCCATCGTGTCAGCAGTTGCACTGAGTTCGTCTGGTGTGGGAGGTATCAGGTTGCTGACCCGCGAGTCGTTCTCTGGCGCAAGCCCGATGTGGAAGTCTGCACCCAACGGCTGGGCGACCTCGGTTCGCAAGAACTCGCCAATGGTTCGGCCGGTGATCCTGCGAAGAATCTCGCCCTGTAGATAGCCGAGCGTCACTGCGTGGTATCCAGCCGCCTCCCCAGGTGTCCACCATGGGGCTTGAGCAGCGAGTAGTGAGGTGATCTTGTCCCAGTCGTAGAGATCCTCCGGCGAGATCAGTTGATCGAATCCCGAGAGCCCCGAAGTGTGGCCCATCACGTTTCTGACCAGTACGCCGGCTTTGCCGTTGGCCGCGAACTCTGGCCAATAGGTGGCGACCGGTTCTTCCCAATCGAGCTGGCCTCGGTCGGCCAGCATCAGCATGCAGAGCCCGGCCATGGTCTTGGTGGTGGAGTAGACGTTGACGATCGTGTCGCGATCCCAGGCTGGTCCGCCCGGTGTGGAGTCGCCGGCCCAGATATCGACGACGGGATCCCCATCGACAGTCATGCAAACGCTCGCGCCGAGTTCTGCGCCGGCTGCGAAATTTGCCAAGAAAGCGTCTTTCACTGCGCCAAATCGCTCATCGCAGCGTCCGTGCACTTCCGGGTGTCTCGGGAAGATAGAAGAGTCCTGACGATGTGTGATGGTCATGGCCGTCGAAGCTAGGCACACGCGTCAGGTCGGGTCGAATCGAGCAACGCCTAGCATCGACGAATGCTGATGGAATCGTTCGCATGAAAGCCACGTTCACCGAGACAGCTCACGACGGTGGTGCCCGACGGGGCGTGGTCACCACGGCGCGCGGTCAGTTCTCCACCCCGAGATTCATGCCGGTCGGAACGAGGGGTGCGGTCAAACACCTCACGAGCGCAGATCTCGAATCGCTCGGCGCCGAGGTGATACTTGCCAACACCTACCACCTGATGCTCAGGCCCGGGGCCGACACGGTGGCGGCACTCGGCGACATCCACGGCTTCGCCGATTGGCACCGGCATGTGCTCACCGACAGCGGCGGTTACCAAATTTTCTCGTTGTCGCCAAAGCTTGACGAGACTGGAGCGAAGTTCAAGTCGACCTACGACGGTTCGTCCCACGTCCTCACACCGGAGAAGGCCGTCGATATACAGGCCCTCATCGGCGCCGATATCCAAATGGTGCTCGACGTGTGTCCATCCTCGGTGGCAGACAAGGCGATTGTCGGTCGTGCCGTCGACCTCACCTCACTGTGGGCGGCACGTGGTCGCGAAGCGTTCCTCGAGCACCCCGATGCCAGCGACCGCCAGTGCCAGTTCGGAATCGTTCAAGGAGGAACCGACGAGGAATTGCGCGCAGAGTCGGCCAAACGAATAGTCGAGTTCGACTTCGATGGCTATGCCGTGGGTGGCTTGTCGGTGGGGGAGGACCGCACGGCAATGCTCCATGGACTCGACTCGTGCATGAGCATTTTGCCGAGGAACCAGCCCAGATATTTCATGGGGCTCGGCGATCCGATAGGAATTGTCGAGTCGGTGGCTCGCGGCGTCGACATGTTCGACTGTGTGTTGCCGACCCGACTGGCTCGTCATGGCACGGTGTTGACCGATGCTGGTCGCTACAACCTCAAGCGAGCTGAATTCGCTCGGAGCGACGAGCCTGTAGACCCGAGTTGGCCCAACAGCCCGGCATCGCGCTGGTCGCGCGGCTACCTCCGACATCTTCTATCGGTTGGAGAGCCCACGGCAGCACGCGTTCTGACACTCCACAACGTGGGCTGGCTGCTCCGATTCATGGATCGGCTCGGTGACTCGATATCCAACGGCACGTTCGAATCGTTTCGTGCTGACGTAATCGAGACATGGTCCTGAAGGCCACTGGGTGGGTCGGCGCGGCATGCAGATAGCCTGCTTTCGTTCCGTCGCTCCGGAGGCGAGTTTCACCAATGAGTTTCCTAGTTCTCATAATCCTGATGGGCGCGCTCTACGCGTTCATGATCGTTCCCCAACAACGCAAGATGAAGGCTCACAAGGCCCTTCTTAATTCCCTGGAGGAAGGCGACGTGGTCGTCACCAGTTCGGGGATCTTCGGAGCTGTGGCCGAGGTCGAAGACGAAGTGGTGTGGCTTGAGGTCGCACCCGATGTCGAATTGAAGGTGCTCCGGTCGGCCATCACCGACAGGGTCGAGCGTGCCGATGACGTCGACGACGACGAGATCGACGACGTAGAGAACTCGAATGAGGAGTTGAACGGATGAGTAGGCAGCTCACATACGCGCTCGGAATCACGCTTCTGGCGATAGCGGGAATCGCCTACACCGTGGTAGGTGGCAATAGTCCGCTGCTGGGCCTCGACCTTCAGGGTGGAGTTTCCGTCGTGCTCGAACCCGCACCCGGTCAGGATTTTGACGATGCGGCTCTCGACGAGGCAGTCGACATCATTCGCAACCGCGTAGACGGGCTCGGAGTGGCTGAGCCTGAAATTACTCGCGATGGCCAAACCGTTCTTGTACAGATCCCTGGTGTTGACGACACCGCGCGTGCCCTCGAACTCGTTGGTCAAACCGCTGAGCTGAGATTCCGGCCGGTTTTTGATTCGCAGAACCCTGCCTTGGTGGACGCGGCCCAACAAGTAGTTGACGGCAAGATCCCCAAGGCCGACACCGAGACAGACACGGACTACGCGGCGCGTGTAGCGGCCGCGCAGTCCCTTGTCGACCAGTGGACCACCACCCCCTCTGCAGATGCTGGCGAACCATCGGTTCTCGACTCCGACACATCTTCCGGCGGCAGCGAACGGTTGAGTCTTGGAGCAGCACCGCTGATCGTCAATCAGAGCGCCCACCCCGACAAGCGACTCACGGGCGATTCTCTGCAGACCGCAAGCGCGCAGTTCAGCGGATCGCAAGGCTGGATCGTATCCCCCAGCTTCCGGTCTGGGTCCCCGGGGATCGACGATTTCAACGCACTCGCCACACTTTGTTTCAACCAGGATGCGATATGCCCCACGGGCCGTATCGCGATCGAGATCGACGGCAAGGTGGTCACCGCGCCCAATGTTCAAGTGGCGACGTTCAGCCGCGACGCCATAACGATCTCTGGTTCCTTCGACGAAACGAGCGCGAAGGATCTGGCTCTCGTCTTGCGATTCGGCGCTCTGCCGGTTGAACTCGTGCCACAACAAAGCCAAGTTGTCTCGTCCACCCTTGGGTCTGATGCACTTCGAGCAGGTGTGATCTCGGGGCTCATCGGCCTGGCTTTCGTGGCTATCTACCTGATCGCCTATTACCGCCTTATGGGCATCATTGCCATTTTGAGCCTGGCAATTTCGGGCTCTATGTTGTGGACGATCATCGCCTACCTCGGCAGCAGCCGTGGGCTTGCCCTCACGCTCGCCGGCGTCACTGGTCTCATCGTGTCGGTCGGATTGTCGGTCGACTCCAACGTCGTCTATTTCGAAAATCTCAAGGAAGATGTCAGGGGCGGAAGGACGATCCGTTCGGCGGTCGACCGGGCATTCCCGATCGCATACTCCACCATCGTCAAGGCCGACATCGCCAGCCTCATCGCAGCTGGTGTGCTGTATTTCCTCACTGTTGGTTCTGTCAAGGGGTTTGCGTTGTATCTCGGGCTGGCCACGATTCTCGATCTGGTTGCCACCTACTTCTTCATGGGGCCAATGATTCGTTTGCTGGCCGCCAAGGCCGGGCTCTACGAACATCAGAGGAGATTCGGTATTCCCACCTATGGAGAGGCAAAGTCATGAGCATTTGGCGCGACCTCTACAGAGGCGACAACCGCTTCGATTTCCCGAGACTATGGAAGCGGGCCGCAACGGTGTCAGCGGCATTGGTCCTGATCAGCGTTGGCGCGTTGTTCATACGCGGCCTCAACCTCAGTATTGAGTTCGTCGGTGGCACCTCATGGGAGCTGAGCGCACCCGACTTGTCGGTAGCTGATGCGCGTTCGACATTCACGAGCATCTCAAGCAGCGCATCCACCATCCAGACCGTCGGCGGCGACACGATTCGGATCAGGTCCTCCATCGAAGATCCCGAAACGGTGGCTCAGATCCAGGCGGCTCTCGCCGACAGTGCCGGCATCAAATCCAATGATGTGAGCGTCACCACCGTTGGCCCGTCTTGGGGCAAGCGAATCACATCCAAGGCCAGATCTGCCCTCGTCTGGTTCTTCCTGATAGTCGCCGCCTATATCTCGATTCGTCTCGAATGGAAAATGGCGGTGGGAGCGCTGGTCGCGGTGGCTCACGACATCGGCATATCTATCGGTCTCTACGCTCTCTTCCAGTTTGATGTCACGCCGGCCACGGTCATCGCCTTCCTCACGATCATGGGGTATTCGCTATATGACACGATTGTCGTCTACGACAAGGTGCGCGACAACACGGCGAGACTCGCAGGCACCGGTCGTTACACCTACACCGAAATGATGAATCTGTCGCTCAATCAGGTGTTGATGCGCTCAATCAACACATCGATCACTTCGGTGATGCCGGTGTTGTCGATGCTCGTGATCGGATCGGTTTTCTTCGGCGCTCCCACGCTCCAGGAGTTCGCCATCGCCCTCGCCATCGGCATCTTCATCGGGTCCTACTCGTCGATCTTCCTCGCCACCTACATAGTTGCATTAATGAAGGAACGCGAACCCGAATTTCGTGCGATCCGCACTCGCGTCGAGGCCCGCCATCAACCTGGCACCGCCACCCGCGCAGTGAGTGACGACGATCGTGCCGCACTCACTGGCCGAAGCGCTGTTGGCGCCGGCGCGGTAGGGGGCGGCTCAGCAGGTTCGCGCTCGCGACCCTCCCAGGCCGGCCGACCCGGAGGAACGCCACCGCGGCCGCGCAAGAAAAAGAAGAAGCGCTGAAACGCGGGTACCGTTGCGCCATGACCGGTGAAATCGTTCGTGGTGAGGTTGCCAGACTTTCAAGTCTGGTGCGCGACGTGCCCGATTTCCCGATGCCGGGTGTTCTGTTCAAGGACATCACACCGATTTTGAGCGACCCCACGGCCATGGCTTCGGCTGTTGCCGCTATGTCCGAACCTTGGCTGTCATCAAAAGTTGACTATGTCGTTGGGATCGAGGCTCGCGGCTTCATTCTCGCCGCACCCGTAGCTCAGGCCCTCGGAGTGGGGTTCGTTCCGGTTCGTAAGCCGGGGAAACTTCCCGGTGACGTCCTTTCGGAGTCATACGGTCTCGAATACGGCGAGGATTGCCTTGAGATCCATACCGACGCCCTTCGTGCAGGGAGTCGGGTGGTCATAGTCGATGACGTGCTGGCCACTGGTGGCACAGCGGCTGCCGCAGCCCGACTGGTGACCGCAACCGGCGCCAACCTGTTGGGATTCGGATTTCTCATTGATCTGGTGTTCCTCGATGGCCGTTCAAAGCTTGATGGTGTCACAGCCCACGCGGTGATGAAGTTCGGCGCCGAATCTGGAGCCGCCTAATGGCGACGGTCACTCGGGTTCTTCCGTGGCGTCGTTCGCTGAATCGATCTCATTCGGTCGAGATCGCCGAGTTGCTCGAAGCCTTCAGTGAGCGTCACCCGAAGATGTCGACGGCGCTCATTGAGGATGCGTTCTCCGTGGCGGCCGAAGCCCATAAAGGCCAGACACGAAAGTCGGGGGAACCCTATATTCGCCACCCGGTGGCTGTAGCCACGATTGTTGCGCGGCAGGGTCTCGATGATGTCACTATCGCCGGCGCGCTACTCCACGATTCGGTCGAGGACACGTCTATCGGACTCAACGAACTGAAAGAACGATTTGGCCAAGATGTGGCCAACATTGTCGACGGCGTGACGAAGCTCGAGCGCGTTCGCTACGACACCAAGGAACAACAACAAGCCGCATCGATGCGCAAGATGATCGTGGCGATTGCTCAGGACCTGCGGGTGTTGATCATCAAGTTGGCTGATCGACTCCACAATCTCCGCACCATCGCCGGAATGCCGGCGTTCAAGCAGGAGCGAGTTGCCCGCGAGACGCTCGATGTCTATGCGCCTCTGGCCCACCGGCTCGGTATGTCGGATATGAAGCAGCAGCTGGAAGACCTCTCTTTCGCCGCTCGATATCCACGGCGCTATGCCGAGATCGATCAGATGATCCATCAGCGTGCGCCCGAGCGTGGCATCTACCTCGAACAGGTTCTGGGCGACGTCCAAGGCCGCCTCGACGAGCTCGGAATCACGGCCGAAATCGACGGCAGGCCGAAGCACTTGTGGTCGATCTACGAGAAGATGGTCGTCAAGGACCGTTCTTTCGAGGAGATTTTCGACCTTGTAGGCATACGGGTCATTGTTGATTCGGTGCGTGACTGTTACGCGGCACTTGGTTCCATTCACGCCACGTGGCGCCCGGTTCAGGGTCGTTTCAAGGACTACATCGCAATGCCCAAGTTCAACCTCTACCAGTCGCTTCACACGACGGTGGTCGGACCGCAGGGCAAGACGCTCGAGGTCCAAATTCGCACCAGGGAGATGCACAACCGCGCCGAGTTCGGTGTTGCGGCTCACTGGGAATACAAGCATGGTCGCCCGAAGGGCGAGATGGCCTGGCTTAGCCGCATCGTCGAGTGGCAGCAGGAGACCTCCGACCCGTCGGAGTTCCTGTCGAATCTCAAGTTCGATCTCGACCAGGACGAGGTATACGTCTTCACACCCAAAGGCAAGGTTGTCGAGTTGCCGGTTGGCGCAACCGCGGTTGATTTCGCCTATGCCATCCACACTGATGTGGGCCACTCGTGCATCGGATCGAAGGTCAACGGTCGTCTTGTGCCGCTTCATACCCGATTGTCATCGGGCGACGCTGTGGAGATCTTCACATCGAAAGTGGAAGGTGCCGGCCCCAGCCGCGATTGGCTGAAGTTCGTAGCCAGCCGCCGTGCGGCCAACAAAATCAAGCAGTGGTATTCCAAGGAGCGCCGGGAGGATGCCATTGAGCATGGGCGTGAGGAGTTGCTCCAGGCACTTCGTCGCGAAGGGCTACCAGCTCGACGTGTGCTCAAACAGACTGCGCTTCACGAGATAGGCAGCCAACTCAACTACGCCGATGACGACTCACTTTTCGCCGCCATCGGAGAGGGGCACGTCTCGGCACAATCATTCGCCAGGCGTATTTCCGAAGATCTCAACCGTGAAGACAGCACCGAGACCGAACACGACAGGCTCCCGGCCACCATCGGTCGCCGGCATGGCACTCGACGCAGTGGATCACACACGGGCGGCGTTCACGTCGAGGGTCTCGACGACATCATGATCAGGCTCTCCCGTTGCTGCTCGCCTGTGCCTCCCGACGAAATTGTCGGCTTTGTCACGCGTGGCCGGGGAGTGTCGGTCCATCGCGCCGACTGCATCAACGCCACAGCGCTTTCCGAAGGTCAGCCGGATCGACTGATCGAAGTGGAGTGGGACGCCGATCATGGCGGTCAGTTCGCCACCACGATCGAGATTCGTGCGCTCGACCGTCAGTCGCTCCTGCGCGACGTATCCGCGGTGTTGACCGACCATGGGCTCGACATTTTGGGGTCGGAAACATCCACGGGTGACGACCGAATTGCCACCATGAGATTCGAATTTGAGTTGGCTGATGTCAGCCAACTCGATTCGGTGTTGTCGTCGCTGCTCGGCATCGAATCGGTGTACGACGCATACCGGGTGGTACCTGGAGCTGCCTGACTCGATGACAAGGACGGCACGCTCTGGTGGCCGCTAGCCTCATCCGTCGTGGCAGAGCCGAAATTTCGTGCCCCGAAAGGCACCCGAGACATCCTTGCTCCAGAGTCGACCAGGCGTCGTGCCCTGGTTGATGTTTTTGCTGATTTTGCGGCCCGCGGCGGCTTCGGTGAGGTCGTCTCGCCGATGTTTGAAGACATGGGTGTTTTCAAACGGGTAGGCGAGTTCACCGACATCGTCACCAAGGAAATGTTTGATCTCTACGACAAGGGTGATCCGCCTCAGCATTTGGCGTTGCGCCCCGAGCTCACCGCCAGCATCTGTCGTGCGTTCGCCGAGCACCGTCCGGTTCCGCCTTGGAAGGTTTGGTATGAAGGCCCGCAGTTTCGTTACGAACAGCCTCAGGCGGGCCGCTACCGGCAATTCACCCAGGTAGGCGTCGAGGTTCTGGGAACCGACGATCCTGCAGCTGATGTGGATGTGATCGCGCTTGGTGCCAGATTCTTTGCTTCGGTTGGGCTATCTCGGGTTCGTCTTCTCATCAATAGTCTCGGTGATCAACATTGCAGACCCGCCTACATGCAGGCGCTCACTGCCTACCTCGAGTCGCATCGTGCCGAGTTGTCGAATCAATCTCAGGTCACCTTGGAGCGAAACCCGCTTCGCGTTCTCGATTCGAAGCGGCGTGAAGATCAATCTGTGATCGATGCGGCTCCGTTGATGGTCGACTTCTTGAGCGAAGAGTCTGGTTCTCATTTCGATGCGGTGAGAGCTGGTCTCGAGTCGCTCGGCATCGAATTCGACATTTCGCCACGCTTGGTTCGGGGCCTCGACTATTACACGCGCACCACATTCGAATTTGCCGCGGAATCTCTTGAAGCATCGCAGAACGCCGTGGGCGGCGGCGGTCGCTACGACGGCCTGGTCGAAGACCTCGGCGGGCCGGCTACTCCGGGCATTGGATTCGCCCTCGGCATCGATCGAATTCTCATGGCTTGCGACGCCGAATCTTCCTTCGACCAGCCACCAACTGCGCTGCATGCGTTCGTCGTTGATGTCGCCGGCGGGTCTCACGCACTTGGTATTTGTGACCGACTCCGTGAGGTCGGCCTCGGAGCCGACAGGGCCTACGGGGGACGGTCGATGAAGGCCCAGATGAAGCTCGCCGACCGGTCTGGCGCACCGTTCGCCGTGATCATCGGCGAAGACGAGGTCGCGTCGGGTGAAGTCACCCTGCGCGACATGCGAGGCGACTCCGGGCAACGCCGGGTGCCTCTCGACGCGCTCGCCGGCGAATTGCGTCACTTGATCTCCCCAAAACAGGACCGATGATGGATCTCTCAACTTCAATGCGAACCGACATGTGCGGCCAGCTCGGCACAGCCGATGTCGGACGAACAATCACAGTGTGCGGCTGGGTCGACCGACGCCGCGAGCACGGCGAACACCTCGCGTTCATCGATCTTCGCGACCACACCGGCGTTTTGCAGTGTGTGATCGACGGGTCGCGTGATCTTCGAAGCGAGTACGTGGCCCGGATGACAGGTGTTGTTCGGCCCCGCCCCGAGGGCACAGTCAACGAAGACCTCGGCACTGGTGCGGTCGAGGTTGATGTCGAGACGGTTGAGATTCTGTCGAAGTCGGAGCCACCGCCATTTCCCATGGACGAGCGCACCGGTGTCGATGAGATAATTCGTCTGCGTCACCGTTACATCGATCTTCGGAAATCTCGGATGCAGCGCAATCTTCGGACCCGAGCGCTGATCAACAGCACGATTCGCAAGGCCATGGAGCGCCAAGGATTCGTCGAGATCGAGACCCCCATGTTGATCGCCTCCACGCCTGAGGGCGCCCGCGACTTCGTCGTGCCGTCTCGCAAGGAGCCCGGAAGCTTCTACGCGCTGCCTCAGAGTCCGCAATTGTTCAAGCAGCTCTGCATGGTCGGCGGCATCGATCGCTACTACCAAATCGCACGTTGCCTGCGCGATGAAGATCTTCGAGCCGATCGCCAGTTCGAGTTCATGCAGCTCGACGCGGAAGCCAGTTTCGTCAGCCAGGAAGACGTTTTCGAGTTCATTTCCAGCGCGGTGGCCGATGTAGCCGAGGTCGTAACCGGCGATCGGCCGGGTGTCATTCCCCGCATTACGTGGAACGACTCGATGGAGAGGTTTGGTAACGACAAGCCCGACATGCGTTTCGGCATGGAGCTGGTGGAACTCACACCGATATTCGAGGGCACCGAAGCTCGGGTATTCCAAGCCGAATGCATCAAGGGCATTTGCCTCAAGGGCGGCGTCGAGAGCCTTTCTCGAAATCAGGTCGACGCTCTGGTCGAGGATTGCAAGCGTTGGGGAGCCAAGGGGCTTGCCTGGATGCGAGTCGCTGACGACGACGGCAGCGCGAAGCTTGAGGCCGGTGTGGCCAAGTTCCTGACCGAGGCCGAAGGCACATCCGTGATTCAGTCGCTCGGAGCGGCCCCAGGCGACATGGTGTTCCTCGTGGCCGACACCCGACGGATGGTGCAGCGAGTGCTGGGGATGCTGCGTTTGTCGCTGGGTCGACCAGCAGTCGATGAAGGCGGGTTCAAGTTCGTGTGGGTGGTCGATTTCCCGTTGTTCGAGGCGCTCGGCGACGACGGTAATCCGATTCCGGCCCACCACCCATTTACCATGCCCCACCCCGACGACATGGATCATTTCAATGCCGGCGGAGAGGCCTTGCACGAGGTTCGGTCGCAGTCCTACGACCTCGTGCTCAACGGTTGGGAACTCGGCTCGGGCAGCGTACGAATTCACCGCAACGACATCCAGAGCCGAATCTTCGAGCTTCTCGGTATCGGCAAAGAGGAAGCTCAGTCGAAGTTCGGGTTCCTGCTCGACGCCTTCAAGTACGGTGCACCGCCCCACGCAGGCTTCGCGTTTGGAATCGATCGGCTCACCGCCTTGCTCGTCGGTGAAGAAAATATCCGAGAAGTCATTGCGTTCCCGAAGACCCAGTCCGGAGCCGACCCGCTCACCAACGCGCCAGGCCCACTCGATGCGACTCAGCTCGAGGAGCTCGGGCTGCGGGTTCTGCCCCAGGCCACCTGACGGAGATGCATGGCTGACGACCTGTTCGGCGCTGCTGCCGATGCCACCTTGGCTCGTCGCTCGCCGTTGGCGGCTCGACTCAGACCGCAGCGGCTCGACGACATCGTTGGGCAATCACACCTGTTGGCCCCTGGACGACCGCTGCGAACGCTGATCGAGTCCGATCGGCTTTCATCGGTGATCCTGTGGGGTCCTCCAGGCACGGGAAAGACAACGCTCGCCCGGGTGATCGCCTCGCAGACCGAGAAGGTGTTCGAGGAACTTTCTGCGGTCACCGCTTCGGTAAAGGACGTAAGGGAGATCATCGCCCAGGCTCGTCATCGTCTCGGCGAGCGCGGCGTCGGCACCATCTTGTTCCTCGACGAAGTGCACCGTTTCAACAAGTCGCAACAGGACACGCTTCTACCCGCCGTGGAAGAGGGGCTCTTGGTGCTTGTCGGTGCCACCACGGAGAATCCGCATTTCGAGGTCAATCCGCCGCTCATGTCGCGTTCGACTCTGTTCCGGTTGAAAGCCCTCACCGACATCGACATCGCTGAATTGATTCGACGTGGCCTCACGGAGGAGGGCGCCACCGCAGACGAGGACGCCATCGCCCACATGGCCGGTCGCAGCGGTGGCGATGGGCGGCATGCTCTCACCTCCACTGAAGTAGCGGTCGCCCTGGCGGCTCGGCGCTCCACGCCCATCAACGTGACGCTTGCCGACGCCGAAGGCGCCGTCGACTCGAAGGCGGTCCGCTACGGCCGCGACGGTCATTTCGATGTTGCGAGCGCTCTCATCAAAAGCATTCGTGGGTCCGACGCCGACGCCGGGCTCTACTGGCTGGCCCGCATGCTCGAGGCGGGTGAAGATGCTCGTTTCATCGCCAGGCGACTGGTTATCCTCGCGTCGGAAGACATCGGCATGGCCGACCCTCAGTCCTTGTTGATCGCCGATGCGGCGGCTCGGGCCGTCGAGTTCGTCGGGCTCCCCGAGGCTCAGCTCAATTTGGCTCAGGCCGTGATTCACCTAGCCACTGCACCCAAGTCGAATCGTGTCACCGCGGCAATTTCTGCCGCACTCGACGACGCTAGATCTGCGGGCACCGGTGAGGTGCCTCCCCATCTTCGTGATGCCCACTACCGTGCCGCTGCCGGGCTCGGACATGGCGAGGGATACATCTACCCTCACGACCTTCCCGAAGGCTGGGCCAAGCAGTCCTATCGCCCCGACGAAGTTGAAGGGCACGTCTACTACCGGCCCACCGATCATGGAGCTGAGGCCCGCGTGGAGGACGACTGGCCCGGTCGTAGGCGATGAGATACACCATCACCTACCGCACCGGTGTGTTCGGCTTTAATTGAGACATGTCTGCTACAGATCTTGCGGCGATTGTCGTCACGATTCTCTCGCTTGTGATGGTCGCGGTGATGGTGGTGGTGGTGCAGTCAATCGCTCGCACTTTGCGCGAACTTCGCCTTACCGTCGACGAGTTGCGTGGCTCCACTCTGCCAATGGTGGCTGATCTGAGGAACACGGTCGCGAAGGCTGGGGATGGCCTCGAAAGAGTCGACGGAATCATCGATCGAGCCGAAAGCATCACCAACACTGTCGACAACGCGTCGCGTCTCACCTACAAAGCAATGGCCCCGCCGTTGATCAAGACCATCTCGCTGGTGGCAGGTGCCGGCAGAGCGACTCGCCGACTCCGGTGGGGCCGGTCCAGCCAGGTGATCGACGCCAATGCGACCACGCAACGCTTGGAGCAGGCTGGATGAAGCGAATGTTCTGGACCGGGATCGGTTACTCGCTCGGAATCGGGTCGTGGATATTCGTCCAGCGTCGAGTCAAGCAAACCGTTGAGCGGTACGCCCCGGCCGAGGTACGAAGCAACGTGGCTGATCGCGGCCGCGACGTGGCGCAGCGTTCGCGAACGCGTGCCACAGAGGTTAGAGACGCGGCTCGAGAGGGTATGGCGGTCATGCGTCAGGTCGAGCGCGATCTGATAGAGGAGTTCTCTACCCACCGATCTGAGGGCCATGTCGGCCCCGCTCGGGGGCTGAGGCCCGACGGCCTGCGCCGATAGGCTGCGAGCCTCATGAAAGCTATTTCCACGTGAAAGCCAATGAGGTGCGCAAGGCGTTCACCGATTTCTTCGTTGAGCGCGGTCACACTCTCCAACCGTCCGCGAGCCTCATTCCGCACGATCCCACGTTGCTTTTCACAGTCGCGGGGATGGTGCCATTCAAGCCGTATTTCACTGGTGAGGAGGCCGCACCGTTCGACCGTGCCGTCACCATCCAGAAATGCGTGCGGGCCGGTGGGAAACACAACGACCTCGACGAGATCGGCCGTACGTCCAGGCATCTCACATTCTTCGAGATGCTCGGCAATTTCAGTTTCGGCGACTACTTCAAGTCTGATGCGATCCCATGGTCATGGGAATTAATGACCGAACAACTTGGACTCGACCCTGACCGACTCTGGGTCACCGTCCACCTGTCCGATGACGAGGCTGAGACAATCTGGCGCGATGAGGTAGGTGTGCCAGCCGAGCGCATCCAACGGCTCGACGAGGACAACTACTGGCGCATGGGCGACACCGGGCCGTGTGGTCCCTGTTCAGAGATTTTCTGGGACAAGGGCGAGAAATACGGGCCAGATGGTGGCCCTGCCTTCGGCGGCGAGGAGCGCTACATAGAGATTTGGAACCTGGTGTTCATGCAGTTTGAACAACACGGCGATGGTTCTCAAACGCCGCTTCCAAAGCCGTCGATCGACACCGGCATGGGCCTGGAGCGGGTGGTGTCGGTGCTTCAGGGGGTTGAGTCCGTCTGGGAGACCGACGAGTTGGCAGCGCTGCTGTCGGCGGCATCGCGTCTCACCGGCGTAGCGGAGGGTGTCGGCGTTGAGAGCGATGTTTCACTGCGAATTCTTGCCGATCACGCCCGGAGCACTTCGCTTCTGGTGAGCGACGGGGTGTTCCCCTCCAACGAAGCGCGGGGTTATGTGCTTCGCCGCATCCTGCGTCGCGCCGTTCGTCACGCTTACATTCTCGGTGTCGAGCAGACGGTCATGGCAGGGATGGTAGATGCAGTGGTTGAGGTGATGGGCCCCGACTATCCCGATCTGGTTCGTAATCACGAATTCATTCGCGGCGTGATCGATCGCGAGGAGATTCGTTTTCGTGAGACATTACGCACTGGTCAGGCGATTCTCGACCAGCAACTCGCCGAACTTGAACCCGGCGCGCCTCTCCCCGGCGCAACTGCCTTTCTGCTCCACGACACCTACGGATTCCCACTCGAAGTCACCCAGGAAATCACCGGCGAGCGCGGCGTTGAAGTCGATATAGAAAGCTTCGAGGCCGCGATGGCCCAACAGCGTCGGATGGCCAAGGATGCTCGCAAGATTGCCACCGGGGTAGATCCAGCCGTCTTCGTCGAACTGATCGATCAGTTCGGCACCACCGATTTCACGGGTCGAGTTGAAGACACATCAGATGCGAGGGTCCTGCACTACGACGATGGGCTGCTTGTCTTGGATCGCACGCCGTTCTACGCAGAGAGCGGCGGTCAGGTAGGCGACACCGGCACGATCACCACACCCACCGGCGAGGTGAAGGTCGTCGACACTCGCTGGATCGTCCCTGGGCTCACGGCCCACACAATCGAGGCAATTTCGGGCACCATCGAAGTAGGCCAAGTAGCCACCGCGAGCATCGATTCTCCAAGACGCGCCGCGATCCGCCGCAATCACACCGCCACCCACATCCTCCACTGGGCCCTGCGAAGCGTCCTCGGCGGACACGTCAAGCAGCAGGGATCTTCCGTCGATCCCGATCGGCTCCGATTCGATTTCAGTCACTACGACGCCATGACACCGGAGCAGATCCGCGAGGTCGAGGACCTCGTAAACAACGAAGTTCTCGAAAATGTCGAGTGCCACAATTTCGAGACCTCAATGGCTGAAGCTGAGGCCCTCGGAGCGATTGCATTCTTCGGCGACAAATACGGCGATGTGGTCAGAGTGCTGGAGGCCGGGAGCCACTCCATCGAATTGTGCGGCGGCACCCATGTCTCGGCACTCGGTGATATCGGGGCGTTTCGCATCATCTCGGAGGGCTCCATCGGTTCGAACATTCGCCGGATCGAAGCCGTGACGGGCTTCGTCAGCGTCGATCTACTCCGCTCCAACGGCGACACGCTCGCGGCGGTGGCGGAGATGTTGGGAGTCGCCCCCGACCAGGTCGTGTCAGGGTTGGAGCGTCGACTCGCTGAGCAGAAGTCATTGCGAGCCGCCGTCTCTGAGCTCAAACAGAAGTTGGCGATTGGCCAAGCCCCGACGCTGGCTTCGGCCGCCGTTGATGGTGTGGTTGTTGCGAGGGTCGATGGTGTAGATCGCAACGGTTTGCGCGATCTTGCGGTGTCCGTACGTGACCAGCCCGGTGTGAAGGCGGTTGTGCTCGGCGCCGGATTTGATGAAGGCGGTGCCGGTCTTGTGTCGGCTGTCGCTCCAGACGGTGGGCTCAAAGCGGGTGATCTGATTGCGCAGGCCAAAGTGACCATCGGTGGCGGCGGCCGATCAGCCGACGATCTCGCTGTTGCCGGGGGCAAGGATGCCTCCGCCATCGACATCGCACTCGATCAGGCTCGGGCTGCCGCCGGGATCCTCTGACATGAGGGCCCTGGGCCTCGATTTGGGGTCGAAACGTGTGGGCGTTGCCATCAGCGACAGCCGTGGTTCGATCGCGACACCGATCGAGGTAATCCGGCGTGTTGGAGATCGTAAACGCGAGCATCAAATGATCTCCGATCTTGTCGAAGAGTGGGAGGCCGAAATCGTCGTGGTCGGCATGCCATTCAGCCTCGATGGCACCATGGGGCCGGCCGCCAAACTTTGCCTGTCCGAAAGTAAGGCGCTCGGCGACACCCTCACAGTGCCGGTTGTTACCTACGATGAGAGACTCACCACCGTCACCGCCGAGCGCAGCCTCAAGGAGCAGGATATGAACGCCGCCGACCGCCGCCGCGTGATCGACATGGTTGCTGCTTCGGTCATTTTGCAATCGTGGCTCGATTCGGGGATGCCACGTGGCTGAGAAGTCGAAGCCGTGGAAGTCGTTATCGGCGTTCATCGTCGGCGAAGGCCAATCTCCCGAGGATGCTGAGGCGACCCCCGGGCAAGTAGAGGTCGAATCGCAGGTCGAGACACCGCGCCCGACCACTCGGCCACGCGCCAAACGACGCCAGCCGACTCGAGTGGCTGTTCCTGTGACGCCCACCGTGCCGGCGCAGATCCCGGTCCAACCGGGAGTATCGACCCTGTCGCCCGAGTCGTCGGTAGCCCTGCCCGATCACATAGCGCCTCCAGGTGCGGTGATTGTGGCTGGGGTCGATGCCGACGGTGTCGAGTACGTCTTTGAAGATGACCCCATGGCCGACCCGCTTGTGGATCCGCGCTACGACCTGGAAGATCGCAACTGGGTCAGGTATCGCAACAGTTGGGGCGGGATCTTCAGGATTCTGATCTTGATTCTCCTCGTCTTGTTTGCGGCCGGTTGGGTCAGAGGCAAGATCTACACCTGGATCGACGCACAGATCACCCCGGCGGGTTCGGTGGGAGCCGAAGTTGATTTCGACATTCCCAAAGGGGCCTCCACCAACGATGTGGCATCGGCACTCGCATCCAAGAATGTCATCAGCAACGGCACGGTTTTTCGCTATTGGTTGCGTTGCGAGGGCGACACCGGTGGCCATATTTCAATCACCGGATTTCTGGGCTGCGATGCCGAGCGGACGTTCGAAGCCGGAGATTACATACTCAATCTCAATATGAGTTTCGATGCCGCGGTTGGACAACTCGATGAGGGGCCGATCCCGGAGCCGGTGTTCGACATCACCATTCCTGAGGGCCTTCGGCTGACCGAGATCATCGATCGCCTCGTCGCCGAGAACGACCGATTCACGCGAGACGATCTGCTGCAGGCCCTGGCCGACGAATCGCTCATCTCGAAGTATCTCGATTCGACCGACCTCTCGCTGTTCTGGTTCGAAGGGATGTTGTTCCCGGCCACGTACGACGTGCCGGAGCGCGATCGCGGCAACGAACACAAGCTCATCGACCGGATGAGTCAGACGTTCGACCAACGGTTCGGAGCCCTGTTGGAGGACCCTGGTCGTGCTTCTGTCATCGATGAGCTTGGGCTCACCGACTACCAGGTGGTGATCGTCGCGTCCTTGATCGAGGAAGAAGCAAAGGTCGACGGAGATCGTGCGAAGATCGCCCGCGTGATCTACAACCGCCTTTTGGTCGGTGAGAAGTTGGGGATTGATGCCTCGACCTACTACGCGGCCGGAAAGTCATTCACCGAGCCGTTGTTGCAGAGCGACCTCGACAACGAGTCGCCATGGAACACCCGAGCAGTAGCAGGACTACCACCCACCCCAATTGCCGCTCCAGGAGCAAAGTCGCTCAAGGCTGCGCTTCAGCCAGCTGAGGGTGATTGGTTCTACTATGTCCTCACCGACGAGGGTGGTGTCAAGGGTGCCCACACATTTGCCACCACCGAGTCTGAACGAGCCGTGGCTCTGCAGGTGTGCACAGACCTCGGCTATTGCGGTTGATGTCGAGGTGAACGTTCTGCGATCGCCTCGAGGCTCGACACGTGTCGCCGCAGTGATCGGGGACCCGATTTCGCATTCGCTGTCGCCGGTCATACACAATGCTGCGTTCGGCGCTTCAGGGCTCGATTGGGTCTATGTGGCGCTTCCTGTGCCTGCCGGAGGTGGCGTCGCAGCGGTCCACGCCATGAAGGCTCTTGGCATTGCCGGGATGTCGGTCACCATGCCTCACAAGGAAGCCGTTCTGGCAGCGGTCGATGAGGTCAGCGAAACGGCAGCGGCATTGAATGCTGCCAATTGTCTTTCTCTACTTCCTGACGGTCGAGTCGGCGCCGACAACACCGATGGTGCAGGATTCGTCGATGCTCTTCGCGACGACGCCGGTATCGAACCTGCCGGCCATTCGTTTGCAGTCTTGGGTGCAGGCGGAGCAGCGCGTGCCGTGATCCTGGCTCTCTCGAAATCCGGAGCCTCCGACATAGCGGTGATCAACCGGTCACACGAAAGAGGCGTTGCTGCAGCTCGGCTTGCCGGTGAGGTTGGGCGAGTCGCTGTAGTAGGTGAGGTGTCGCAGGCCGAGGTGGTGGTCAACGCCACTCCGGTCGGCCTGGGTGGCGACCGGTCGTTTCCTTGTGACCCCTCACTTTTGGGTTCCGGTCAGGTGGTAGTCGATCTGATTTACAACCCAGCCACCACCGCATGGATGGCTGGCGCAGTCGAGAACGGCGCATCAGCGCATAATGGTTTGTCGATGCTGATTCGCCAAGCGGCTATTGCTTTCAGTAGCTGGACTCAAGTGGCTGCACCGATTGGCACGATGAGGAACGCGGCAATTGCCGAACTTCATTCTCGTTAACACTCACATCCCCTCACTGTTGTGCCGATAGTGACTTGTTGTTTTACTTCGGAGGTAAACGTGGCACTCTCTGGCACTCTCGACACATTCTCACTACCGGATGTCATGCGGCTACTCGCGTCGACGATGAAATCCGGCCGACTAGGCGTACTGAGCCCAAGCGGGTCAGGCAACGTCTGGCTCGGCAACGGCGACGTCGTAGCTGCAGAGGTCGATGGCGATCTCACAGTTGAACCGACCTATGGGGAGGTGTTGTTCCATCTCATGCGTTGGGAGACAGGCTCGTTCACCTTCGAGGATGACGTCACGACTACTGCTGTCTCGACACCTCAGCCCATGAGCTTGGTTCTGTCTCAAGCCGAGGCGATGCTCGTTGAATGGCACCAGATCCAACTCGTCGTGCCGTCCATGAACGTGTACATTTCCCTTTGTCAGGAACTATCGGACCATGACGTGGTGGTCGATGCTGATCGCTGGCGCGGAATCGTTGCCATCGGTTCTGGCTCGCTGGTCACAGACGTAGTGCGTCGTATGGCACTGAACGAAGTGGACGCATGCCGGCTGGTGAAAGATCTGATTGAAAGTTCTCTGGTGGAGATATCTGAATCTCCGGTAGAGGTAGATGAAGCTTCGGTAGAAACACCCGATTCCATGGATAGGACAGAACCAGAAGTCGACGACCTATTCACCTTCCATGATGAGGGGCCACTGGCTGATTCCGGTCACGTCTCCTCACTCGATCCGTTGCTGACCGCAGGCGATCCGCTGATGGACAGCCGTGGTGATTGGGGACAGCCCGAAGAAGAGACCCTCAACCCGGCCGAGATGGCGAGGCAACTTGCGAATCTCAGTCCGAGGGCAGCGAGAGCTGTTGCCCAAGCGGCTAGAGCTACCACCGATACCGAGCGCGACGCTTTGCTGGCGCAGGTGGAGGCAGAGGATGGCACAGTCAACAGGAGCCTTCTGCTGAGATTTCTGGGTTCGGTAGACTCCTGAGGCCGAAGCCGTCGAGCAGGGAGGCGATCTGATTGGATACCGCCTTCGTGATCGGCGCAATCCCGATTGGGCTGATAGTCGGCGGGTTGGTGACGATGATCATCGATCGTGTCCCCGACAAGACGCCACTTTCGTTTCGTTCCAGATGCCCCTTTTGCGAACATCCCTTGAATATCGGCGAAGTGATTCCTGTTGTTTCGTGGGTTCGCCAGCATGGCAAATGCCGTCACTGCGATCATTCGATCACCCCCGCATATCCCGCGGTGGAGGTAGTAACGGCAGTGCTGTTCGCGATCGTCGCCGTCAAGTTCGGAGCGGAGTGGGTGATCATCCCGCCTCTTGTTCTCATCACGGCGTTGATGGCGTTGTCGGTGATCGACATGTATGTCTATCGATTGCCCGACCTGATCACCTTTCCTGCAATTGGAGTGTCAGTTGTAGCCATGGTGGCAGTCGCTCTGATAATCGATCGTCCAGTTGCGATAGGCCGAGCGCTGGTCGGGGCCTTGGCCTATTTCACACTCTTGCTGATCGCTCACTTGATCTCGCCGCGGGGCATGGGATTCGGTGACGTCAAATTGTCGCTGTTGCTCGGGCTCCACATCGGGTGGGTCGCAGGAAGCACATATGTGGGTTGGACGCCGGTCATCCGCCTGATTTTCATCTCGTTGCTGATCGGTAGCGTCATCGGGGTCACCGGCGGCATTGCGGTGGCCATGGCCAGGAAGTCGGATGCCGACCTGTTGGCCGATCCGGAGGCGACCGATGGTCAACCGACACGCGTGCTGGCGCAAAGTATTCCCTTCGGTCCGGCTCTGGCCGCCGGCACGGTGATCGCCATACTGTTGTCCCAGACGCTTCTGGGCGTCTGAAGGTGTAAAGCCGACATCCACACGACACCATGGCGGTACCCTCTGGCCGGTGAGGAAGCGGCACCTTGTTCTGGTTGGGCCCATGGGGTCGGGCAAGTCGACAGTCGGGCGCGACTTGGCAAAACATTTCGGTCTGCCTCACCGAGACACCGATTCGGCGGTTGCAAGTGGTGCTGGGTGTTCGGTCGAGGAGATCTTTCGTCGTTGGGGTGAGGCCGATTTTCGTCGCCGTGAGTCCGTCGCGCTCAGCGAGATTCTCGCCGGACCGCGATCAGTCGTGTCCACAGGCGGCGGGATCGTGGTGTCGCCCACCAATCGCCTCATACTGTGTGACGCCGCGTCGTTGGTCATCTGGTTGGATGCCGGGGTCGCGGCCCTTGTCAAACGAGTGCATGGAGGTCGCGGAAGGCCGCTCCTTCAAGGAGACGTCGAGGCGAACCTTGCCAGGAAAGTTTCGGAGAGGTCGGCGTTTTATGAAGAGGTGTGCGACTTGAGAGTAGACACGACCGACCTCGGGCGTAGGGCTACGGTCGACCACCTGATAGCCGTGATCGAAGAGGATGGATGTTTGTGAGCGTCATAGATGTCGACCTCGGAGAACGCGGATATCGCGTACACGTGGGCCGCGGCGTGCGAGCAATGTTGCACGACGTGCTGCCAGCCGATGCTCGAAGAGTCGCTGTTGTGACGCAAGAGGCTGTGCCCTGGACTGTCGATCCCGGGGTTGAACACATCACGATCGTTGTTCCGCCCGGTGAGGAGGCCAAGTCGCTGGCCAACGTCGAGACGGTGTGCCGGCGTTTGGCACGTGCCGGTTTCACCCGTGGTGACGTGATCGTGGCGGTGGGCGGTGGTGTGGTAACCGATCTCGGCGGTTTTGTGGCATCGGTTTATCATCGCGGGATTCGCTTCGTGTCCGTGTCGACCACCCTCCTTGGTCAGGTCGACGCGGCGATAGGTGGCAAGACCGGCGTGAATGTTCCCGAGGGGAAAAATCTTGTTGGCGCGTTCTGGCAGCCATCGGCTGTGCTGTGCGACACCGAGACGTTGTCGAGCTTGCCGGATCGTGAGACGAAGAGCGGAAACGGTGAGGTTGCGAAGTATCACTTCCTCGGGGCAGGTGATCTCGATCGTCTCGACATCAACGCCAGAGTGACGGCGTGCGTGAAACTGAAAGCCGATGTGGTCATGGCCGATGAACGCGATTTGGGGAGTCGTGCCGTGCTCAACTACGGACACACGCTCGCTCATGCCATCGAGACCGCTGGGTCCTACGACCTGCGTCATGGCGAAGCCGTCGCGATCGGGCTTGTCTACGCCGCCGAGGTGGCGCGACGCCTGGGCCGAATCGACGATGCGCGTGTGGCTGAGCACCGCCGGGTTGTGGCGGCCTACGATCTGTCAAGCAAAGTCCCCGGCGTGCTGAAAAGCAGCGAACTCGTCGATCTCTTCACCCATGACAAGAAGGCTGTTGCGGGTGTCACTTTGGTGCTCGATGGTCCATCGGGTGTGGAGCCGGTGGTTGGAATAGACCGTGATCTGTTGATCAACGCAGTGGATGCCGTTCGATGACACGCTCAATTGAATGAGATCGGAGAGACACCAATGACAAATAACGTGGAAGTGCTTCTGTTGTCAGGTCCCAACCTGAATCTGCTCGGCACACGCGAGCCGTTGATCTACGGCACCGACTCGCTCGATGATCATGTTGCGGCTGCCACAGCGGCCGGTGCCCGGCATGGATTGTCGATCAACCACCTTCAGTCCAACAGCGAGGCAGACCTGATAGATGCGATCCATGCGGCCCGCCACACAACGGCTGCGATCATCATCAATCCTGGTGCGTTCACCCATTCCTCATGGGCGATCCACGACGCACTCGCGGCCTACGACGGAGTCATCGTCGAACTCCACCTCTCCAACCCCGACACGAGGGAGCCGTGGCGTCGCACCTCGGTGGTGGCTCCTGTGGCAACTGGCAGCATCAGCGGTTTCGGTGCACACGGATATCTGCTTGCCGTGGATGCGGTGGCGGATCTCTTGTCGTGAACGTCAATGATCTTTCGCCGCTGTCGGTGGCTGGTCGTATCGACATGGTGAGAGGCCGGCTTGATGCGGCGAGTTGCGATGCGCTCGTGATCACCGACCGGTCCAACATCCGCTGGTGCACCGGGTTCACCGGGTCATCAGGCGTGTTGGTTGTCGACCCGTCAAACGCTGTCCTCATAACCGACAGTCGCTACCGAGATCAGGCCCCGGCGCAACTCGATCGGGCAGATTGTGACGTTTCGATCGAGATTTCACAGCGCAGCATTCCGTCGGCCGCAGCTCACCTCACGGGAGTGCATCGGGTCGGGCTGGAGGCCGAGTCGGTGACTTGGTCCGATCAACAATCGTGGAGCGGCGCGCTCGTTAACCCACTGGTCGCGACGACACGAATCGTTCTCACCCTCAGGAGCGTGAAGAGCCAGCCCGAAATTGCTCGTATCGAGGCCGCAGCAGAAATTGTCGACCAATCACTTGCCGACGCCGTCGACATGATCGAGCCTGGCATCAGCGAGCGAGAAGTGTCGCTGGCAATCGACGACGGAATGCGCCGTCGTGGCGCCGACGGTCCGGCCTACGACACGATCGTGGCCTCCGGCGATCATTCGGCAATGCCCCACGCCACTCCCGGCAGTCGTCTACTACGCGGCGGCGACCTGTTGATTATCGATGCCGGCGCTCTCGTCGATGGATATAGAAGCGACATGACTCGCACGTTCGTTGTGGGCGGATTGCCCGCTTCAGCCCAGGCCCAGGAGATCCTCGACCTGGTGACGTGCGCTCAATCTGCCGGGGTCAATCGAGTCGGCCCCGACGTCAACGCGGGTGATGTAGACCGCGCCTGCCGAGAGATCATCGACGAAGCCGGCTATGGAGAGCAGTTCGGGCACGGCACCGGCCACGGCGTTGGACTCGACATCCATGAACTACCGGCGGTCACGAAGGGCAACGCCGATATCCTCCAGCCGGGCAACGTCCTGACGGTCGAGCCTGGTATCTACATAGCGGGGTTCGGCGGCGTCCGGATCGAAGACACCGTTGTGGTCACCAGCAAAGGATCTCGGAGCCTCACCCGATTTCCAAAGAATCCAACACCATGAGTACGGAGTCGAAATGGCCCTAGTCACCACCAACGATCTGAAGAACGGCATGGCCCTTGATCTCGAGGGTGGGCTGTTTCAGGTGGTTGATTTCCAACATGTGAAGCCCGGCAAAGGCCATGCGTTCGTGCGCACGACTCTGAAGAATGCCAGGACGGGAGCCGTCATCGATCGCACATTCCGTGCCGGCGAAAAAGTCGAACGAGCCACGATCGACAAGCGCGACATGCAATTTCTCTATCGCGACGGCACCGACTACGTCTTCATGGACAACGAGTCGTTTGACCAGATCCTGGTCGCTCCCGAGGTGCTGGGAGATGCCGCCAACTACATCGTCGAAAATTCCTCCGCTGTCCTTCTCATGTTCGGATCCGAGATCGTGGGCACCGACTTGGCTGCTTCGGTTGAGCTTGACATCGCTGAAACAGAGCCTGGCCTTCAAGGCGATCGGGTCTCGGGCGGCACCAAGCCGGCCACCTTGGAGACCGGTTTGGTCGTGCAAGTGCCGCTGTTTGTCAACCCCGGCGAGCGGGTCAAGGTCGACACCCGTACCGGCTCATACCTCAGTCGCGCGTGACCGCATCCGTACCAGGCTTGGGCCGACGCCGCGAGGCCCGAGAGGAAGCTCTAGCCGTTCTATACGAGTCGGCCATGTCGTCGACCGACGTGTCGACCAGCCTTGCGGGCCGCATGATCAAGCCCGATGCCTACGCCATCGAAATGTCGTCAGGCGTTGATGCTTCCAGAGCTGAGATAGAGGGCCTCATTTCGGCCAATCTCAAAGGGTGGGTCATTTCCAGGATGGCTCCGGTCGACCGGATCATCGCGTCGATGGCCACTTGGGAACTCCTCAACAGCGACGACGTGCCCACGGGTGTGATTCTCTTCGAGGCGGTGGAACTCGCCACGCAGTATTCGAGCGAGGAGTCGCCGAGGTTTCTCAACGGGTTGCTGAGGGCCGTTGCCAACGAGGTCCGCGAGGCCTGACCTACCTTGGGGCTCGATCGACTCGTTCTAGGGCCTCCGCTGCTGACCGGCCCTACTGTGATCCTGCGGTCGTGGGAGCGCAAAGACGCCGAGGCTCTGTCTGCTGCCTGGTCGGATCCTGCGGTGATCGCGGGGTCTATTCCTCCAACGGATCCGAGTATCGAGGCGGCAGAAAAGTGGATCGAGGGCGTCCACCTACGTGCCGATCGTTTGTTGGCTCTCGACATGGCGTTGGCCGATCCTTGCGACGACCATGTGATGGGCGAGGTGGGCTTGGCCAAAATCGCGGTGGAGCGGCGAGCTGCCATGATCGGATGGTGGGTGGCCGAGGCCGACCGCGGCCGTCACATCTGCACCGATGGCGTCTCGGCAATGGCCGACTGGGCTCTCCAACCGGGCCGGCTACGGAGTCTCATAGCGGAGATTTCGCCTGACAACCACGCGTCGATTCGTGTTGCTGAAAGGGCCGGATTTCGATATGCGGGGGATGCTCCCAACGGTGGGTTGAAAATATTCGTGAGATTACGCGATTAATGACCAAAGCGGCCCGAAGGGGTCCCGCGATTCTGCTATCTTTCGATCTCGACCGTGAAATGGGTTCAGAGAGGCCCGTACGGACGAAAGAGAGAAATTATGGGAAAGCGCGAGAGGCGCTCAGTCGTGCCACAAGCGGATGGCACGTTCCAAGCCAGCACCCGGGTGATGTCAGCCGAGGATCTGGATCGGGCTATCAAGCGAATGGCCCACGAAATCATCGAACGCAATTCCGGAGCCGACAATCTGGTGCTCATCGGTTTGCAAACCGGTGGTGACGAACTAGCGAAACGACTCGGTGAAGCGGTGTCGGCCATCGAAGGCTTCAATGTGCCGGTGGGCACTCTCGACGCCACGATGCACCGAGACGACTACGGCATGAAGCCGGTGATGCCCGAAGCAGTCACCGACATTCCAGTCGACCCGACCGGGAAGGTAATCGTGTTGGTCGATGATGTGCTCTACACGGGGCGCACCGTTCGAGCTGCCCTCGATGCCATCCACACATACGGCCGCCCCGCGGCAGTGCAGTTGGCGGTGATGGTCGATCGGGGCCATCGAGAGTTGCCGATAAGGCCGGATTTCGTGGGTAAGAATCTTCCGACGCGGCGCAACGAGATCGTCGATGTTCACAGTGACGGCGTCGATCTTGGAGAACTGTCATGACCGACCCAGTGAGAAATCTCCTGTCGATAGCCGACCTCGATCGCACCGCCATCGAACACATTCTCGATCTCACCGCATTGTTTGCAGAAGTGGGGGAGCGCACGATTCCGAAGGTTCCAGCGCTTCGCGGCAAGACCATCGCGTGGCTCTTCTACGAAGATTCAACGCGCACACGTCTTTCGTTCGAGACCGCAGCCAAGCGGCTTTCGGCCGACACCATGAACTTCAGTGTCAGCACGTCGTCGGTCAAGAAGGGTGAGTCACTTCGTGACACTGTCAACACCATCGAGGCGATGGGCATTGATGGTGTGGTCGTCCGACACAGCGATGCCGGCGCACCCAATCGCATCGCCCGATGGGTGGATGCTGCGGTGATCAATGCCGGAGACGGTTGGAATCAACATCCGACTCAGGCTCTGCTCGACCTCTACACCGCTCGCACCCACTTGGGCGACCTCGACGGTCGACACGTCGTGATCGTGGGGGATATCAAACACTCGCGGGTTGCCAGATCCAATGTTCTCGGCTTCACCGAGATGGGCGCGAACGTCACGCTGGTTTCGCCTCGCACGCTTCTCCCACCCGATCTGGATGGCTGGCCGGTCGAGGTCACTCACGATCTCGATTCGGTGATCGAATCAGCCGATATCTGCTACCTGCTGCGAATGCAGCTCGAACGCCAGGGGCAGACATACGTGCCGACATTGCGTGAGTTCCACACCGAATGGGGACTCGACGTCAACCGTGCCCGGCGGTTACCCGAACACGCGTTGATCATGCATCCCGGACCAATGAACCGAGGTGTGGAGATCGACGGCGCAGTGGCCGATTGGCCCAACGCACTGATGGTCGAACAAGTAGCCAACGGTGTAGCGGTGCGAATGGCGGTTCTCTACGTCTTGTTGGGTTCGGGGCTCGACCTCGTAGACGAGAGGCTGGCAGTGGCATGAGCACAACAATTGTCCTCAAGGGCGGCACCGTCATCGACCAGAACGGCAGCCGACATGCCGATGTGGTCGTCAACTCCGGGGGTCTCATCGTCGACGTCGGTCCTGATCTGACAGCAGATGAGGCGCTTGACGCCTCTGGATGCGTTGTGAGTCCGGGGCTGGTCGACCTCCACGTTCATCTGCGAGAACCAGGCCGGGAGGAAGCTGAGACGGTGGAATCGGGGGCACGTGGCGCGGCACTGGGCGGATTCACCGCGATCCTCGCGATGCCCAACACCACTCCTGTGATCGACACCGCAGCGATGGTCAATGAGGTGATTGCGCTCGGACGCTCGACGGCGTGCGACGTTCGCACCGCCGGAGCGATCACAGTCGGTCGCAAGGGCAACGCGTTGGCTCCGATGGCTGAGATGGTCAAGGCCGGGGTGCGAATATTCACCGACGACGGCACGGGCGTGCAGAATGTGAGCCTGATGCGGACCGCTCTTGAATACGCGAGTTCTCTCAGCCATCTGTCTGGTGGCCGACCGATCGTTTTGGCCCAGCATTGTGAGGTGTCGGCGCTCAGCGACGGCGGCCACATGAATGAGGGGCGCTGGTCGAGCAGTCTCGGAATCCCGGGCCAGCCCGCCGAGGCCGAAGAACTCATGGTGATGCGCGACATTGCTCTCAGTCGTCTCACATCAGCCCGTATCCACTTTCAGCACCTGTCGACCGCGGGTTCGGTGGCGATGGTGAGGGCGGCCAAACAGGCCGGCCTTGCTGTCACAGCCGAGGCGACAACCCACCACTTCACCCTCACCGAGGAGTCGTGCGCCTCCTTCGACCCGGTGTTCAAGGTGCATCCGCCGCTGAGAACCGACGAAGACATCGCGGCGATCAAGGCGGGGCTTGCCGACGGCACAATTGATGCGATCGCCACCGATCATGCTCCGCATACAGCGGAAGACAAGGACCGCACTTTCGCCGACGCACCTCCGGGCATGTTGGGTTTGGAGACCGCCTTTGCTCTTGCCAATACCGAACTCGATCTGCCGATCGAAGAAGTGTTGGCGTTGATGTCGTGGAATCCGGCCGCGATTGCTGGGCTCGACCCGGCGCACGGTGGACCAATAGTTGCCGGTGGATCCGCCAACATCGCGGTGATCGACCCTGATTTCGCCTGGACGGTTTCTGCATCGGAAATGGCGAGTCGAAGCGCCAACACCCCATATGAGGGGCGCCGGGTGCGAGGAAAAGTGCGTCACACGCTTTTGCGGGGCCTGCCGGTTGTCGTCGATGGAGAGCCTCGGCGGTGAGCAATATCAGGGAGTGCCAATTGGTGCTTGCCGATGGTGAGGTATTCGAGGGCGAGGGATTCGGAGCTCAACCTTCAGGAGGAGTCGCCACCGGTGAGGTTGTGTTCAACACCATGCTCACCGGCTATCAGGAAGTGATCACCGATCCGTCGTATGCAGGCCAGATGGTCACATTCACCAACCCCCACATCGGGAACTACGGCACGACCGTGGCAGACAACGAAGCAGTTCGGCCATTCTGCCGTGGCGTGATCGTCCGACAAATGGCGCGCCGTCGAAGCAATTGGCGAAGCGACTCGGATCTTGATTCATTCCTTCGTCGCAACGGGGTGGCCGGCATCGGTGGAATCGACACTCGCCGCCTCACCCGACATCTGAGGGAGTCGGGTGTAATGGTCGGTGGATTCGGCTCGGCGGACGCGTCGACACTGCGTTCGGCGGCGATAGCGGATCCTGGAACCTCAGGCCAGGACCTCGTCGGGCTGGTCACCACGCGAGAGTCGTACACAATCGGGTCTGGCAATCGCCGGGTCGTGGCATTCGATCTGGGTGTGAAGGCCACAATGTTGCGTCACCTCGCGGAGATCGCCACCGTGATCGTCGTTCCGGCAGACACCACCGCCGCCGAGGTGCTTGAGTTGCAGCCCGATGGCGTGTTTTTGTCGAATGGACCGGGCGATCCAGAACACGCTGGAACGATCGTGACCGAGCTTCCGGCCCTTCTGGGCAAGGTGCCGATTTTCGGAATCTGTCTCGGACATCAGATCCTGTCGCTTGCCATGGGTGGACGCACGTTCAAGATGAAGTTCGGTCACCACGGCGGAAACGTGCCAGTTCGAGACAGCCGCACGGGTCGAGTCGAGATCACCAGCCAGAATCACAACTTCGCGGTGGAAGCCGGTTCCGTCCCCGGAGTCACGGAAACCCATGTTTGCCTCAACGATGGTGTTCTCGAAGGGATGGTGGCCAACGACATTCCGGCATTCAGCGTGCAATATCACCCTGAGGCAGGCCCGGGGCCCCATGACTCGTTCTACCTTTTCGACGAATTCGCTCGGCTCATGGATTCGGTCAGCTGATGCCACGCCGCACCGATATCCAGTCGATTCTCATCATCGGCTCCGGCCCGATCGTCATCGGCCAGGCGTGTGAGTTCGACTATTCGGGCACCCAGGCATGCCGAGTTCTCAAAGACGAGGGCTTCCGGGTGATTCTGGCCAACTCCAATCCGGCGACGATCATGACCGATCCGGATTTCGCTGACGCCACCTATATCGAGCCGCTCGACCTCGCCATTCTCACCAAGATCATTGAGAAGGAACGCCCCGACGCAGTGCTTCCGACCCTTGGTGGCCAGACCGGGCTCAACCTCGCCATGGAACTCCACGAGGCTGGAGTTCTTCTGACCAACGGGGTCGAGCTGATCGGTGCCGATGCCACCGCCATTGCCACCGCCGAGGACCGGGAGCAATTCAAGGTCGCCATGCAGGAGATCGGCCTCGAAGTAGCGCGATCCGGTACCGCCCACACCATTGAAGAAGCACGTGTCGTGATGGCGGATGTGGGGCTTCCGGTGATCGTGCGACCCGCCTACATCCTCGGTGGCCTAGGCACAGGAATCGCCTCGACTCCTGAGGACTTCGAGCTGGCGGCCGCCGATGGCCTCGAAGCGAGCCCGGTCAACGAGATCCTCATCGAGGAGTCCATCACCGGGTGGAAAGAATTCGAGCTTGAGGTGATGCGCGACCGTCACGACAACTGCGTGATCGTTTGTTCGATCGAGAATTTTGATCCGATGGGAGTTCATACCGGAGACTCGATCACCGTCGCTCCGGCGCAGACACTCTCCGATGTCGAGTATCAGCAGATGCGAGACGCGGCGATCGCATGTATTCGTCGGGTCGGCGTCGAGACTGGCGGATCCAACGTCCAGTTCGCTGTCAATCCCGATGATGGGCATCAGATCATCATCGAAATGAATCCACGAGTCAGCAGGTCATCAGCGCTTGCCTCCAAAGCGACCGGCTTTCCGATCGCGAAAATTGCCGCCAAGCTGGCAGTGGGCTACACGCTCGACGAGATACCCAACGACATCACCCAAAAGACTCCGGCCTCGTTCGAACCATCGATCGACTACGTGGTCACCAAGATTCCGCGATGGGCCTTCGAAAAGTTTCCCGGCACTAGCGGTGTTCTCGGCACTTCGATGCAATCGGTGGGCGAGGTCATGGCTATCGGTCGCACTTTTCCGGAGTCGTTGCAGAAAGCACTTCGCTCCTTGGAACAGGGTCGAGCCGGCCTCAACGCCGACCCGCGCGAGGCCGAATTCGATGCCCTCGAAGAGTCGGCGTTGCTGGCAGCAGCATCGATCGCCACGCCCGATCGTCCGTTCCAACTCGAAGCGTTGCTCCGACGCGGGGTATCGGTCGACGCGATTCATGCATCCACCGACGTCGACCCGTGGTTCCTCGACCAGATGTTGATGGTCACCGAGGAGCGAGAACATTTGGAATCTGTCGATTTGACCACCGTGTCGACCCGCGACCTTCGCCGTGCCAAGCGGCTCGGCTTCTCCGATGCCCAGTTGGCCTACTTGTGGTCGGTTGACGAAGACGAGGTACGCGAGGCTCGGCTATCGGCAGGCGTACGAACCACCTTCAAGACTGTCGATACCTGTGCCGCCGAATTCGATGCTTCGACGCCCTACCACTACTCCACCTACGAAGACACCGACGAGATCACGCCGGGTACGCGTGATCGTGTGATCATTCTTGGTTCGGGGCCCAATCGGATCGGTCAGGGAATTGAATTCGACTATTGCTGCGTCCATGCGAGCTTTGCTTTGCGGGCTGCTGGATACGAAACGGTGATGGTCAACTGCAACCCGGAGACTGTGTCGACCGACTACGACACCTCCGATCGGCTCTACTTCGAACCGGTCACATTCGAGGATGTCAGCAACGTCATCGAAGCCGAACAGCCGGTCGGGATCATCGTGTCACTTGGGGGACAGACGCCGCTCAAACTTGCAGGCCGTCTCCCGCCGGAATTGGTGCTCGGCACGTCGCCGGCGTCGATTGATCTGGCCGAAGATCGCGAACTCTGGAATTCCCTCTGCTCCCAGCTTGAGATCCCTCAACCAGCGGGTGGAACCGCATTGGAGGTGGACGAAGCGTTGGCCATCACCGCTCGAATCGGCTACCCGGCGCTAATCCGACCGTCATATGTGCTGGGCGGACGGGCCATGGAGGTGGTCTACGACGACGACCATCTAAGTCGTTCGATGAAACAACTTGCCGGGTTCGGGTCCCTCGGCAGGGAAGGCGGCCTGTCGGCCGAGCGGCCGGTGCTGGTCGACAGATTTCTGGAGGAGGCCATCGAAGTCGATGTCGACGCGATCCGTGATGCCACCGGTGATGTCGTGATCGGCGCGGTGATGGAGCACGTCGAGGAAGCGGGCGTTCACAGCGGCGACTCGGCTTGCATCATTCCCCCCAGCGGACTGTCCACCGAGACCCAACTCGTGATCGAGGACTACACCCGGCGTATCGCTGAGGCTCTCGACGTGAAGGGCCTCATCAATGTGCAGTTCGCGGTGAAGTCCAACCAGGTGTTCGTGATCGAGGCCAACCCGAGGGCATCGCGCACGGTGCCCTTCGTTGCCAAGGCCACCGGCGTGCCGCTGGCCAAGGTGGCCAGCCGGGTGATGGTGGGAGCAACTTTGGCCCAGCTGCGTTCGGAAGGTTTGCTGCGCGACCGGATCAAACCCGATCACGTAGCCATCAAGGAGGCCGTGCTTCCATTCAAGAGGTTCCCCGAGGCCGACGCGGTGTTGGGCCCGGAGATGCGATCGACCGGCGAGGTGATGGGGCTTGGACCGACCAGAGGTATCGCATTTGTGAAGGCCGAGATGTCGGCGGGCACACGGCTGCCCCAGGCAGGCACAATTTTCTTGTCGCTCGCAGATCGCGACAAAGCCAACGGCGTGATTGCTGCCAAGGTGTTCAAGTCGCTCGGATTCTCGATCGCCGCCACGACCGGCACCGCGTCAGCTCTACGCGATGCGGGTGTCGTGGTCGACATAGACGTCGCCAAACTCGCCGAAGGTGGTGGCACCGATGCCGTCGAACTGATCCAAAGGGGAGACGTCCAGTTGGTGATCAACTCCCCGCAGGGCAGAGGTGCACGTGCCGATGGCCGCCAGATCCGTCGTGCCGCCGGGTTTGCAAATGTGCCATTGCTCACCACAGTTGCTGCTGGACTGGCCGCAGCAAATGGTCTCCGTGATTGGGCTGGGCACCCTCTCTCGGTCACGAGCCTGCAGGAGTACCACAGCGTTGGTGCCGCTGCTCAGCTGAGCCTTCCGTCGGACGATCTGAAATGACCGACTTCACAACACAGGTTGGTTCGCTCACGCTTGCTGCCCCGGTCCTCACGGCCTCAGGCACCGCCGGCCATGGTGCAGAGTTGTCCAACTACTTCGATTTGTCTCAGTTGGGCGCTGTGGTGGTGAAATCGTTGCGGGTGGAACCGTGGCCCGGGAATCCCGCGCCTCGGGTCCATTCAACGAGCGCAGGCGTGATCAACAGTGTCGGCTTGCAGGGCCCTGGTATAGAGCGATGGTTGGCCGATGATCTTCCCGACCTGATCGACACCGGGGCACGCGTGGTCGCGAGCATCTGGGGATCTTCGGTCGACGACTACCGCCGCGCCGCCGAGGCACTCTCGGATGCTCCACCTGAAGTGGTGGCCGTGGAAGTCAACGTGAGCTGTCCCAACCTCGAGGATCGGCGCCGGATGTTCGCCCACTCGGCCTCCGCCACGGCTGAAGTGGTTGCTGCCACTGCGGCGGTGAATCGGCCTAGATGGGCCAAATTGAGCCCCAACGTCGCCGATCTCGCGGATATTGCTGTGTCAGCCGCGGATGCCGGAGCTGAAGCCGTGGTGTTGGTCAACACACTTCTTGCCATGGCCATAGATATCGACTCCCGTCGTCCGGTATTGGGCGCGAAACGTGGCGGGATGTCGGGTGCGGCGCTACATCCTGTGGCCATTCGCGCCGTCTACGACGTTCACGAGGCGGCCCCAGACCTGGCGATAGTCGGGGTGGGTGGCGCCTCCACCGGGTCCGATGTCGTAGAGTTTCTGCTCGCTGGGGCTTCTGCTGTGGAAATCGGCACAGCCACGTTCGCTGATCCTCGGGCTCCACATCGAATCTTGGGTGAACTACAACAGTGGTGCAGAGAACAAGGCGTGCAGCACATAGAAGAATTGATCGGAGAAGCACATGGTTGAGAATGTCGAACAACCTGCCGAAGATGAGACTTCCCCAGCCGAGCCATCGGCTCAGAGCGCAATAAGTGATCGTCTTGCGCTTGCCCTCGACGTCGATGATCTTGTGGCGGCAATCCGGCTCGGTCGCGAACTGAGTGATTATTTCTCTGTGGCGAAGATCGGCTTGGAGCTGTATTCCGCGGCGGGCCCCGAAGCAATCGCAGCAATCGCCGATCTTGGATACGACATTTTCCTCGACCTGAAACTCCACGACATACCCACCACGGTGGCCAAGGCGTCTCGAGTGCTGGGTGCTCTTGGTGTGAGTTATCTGACGTTCCACGCTCATGGTGGTGTCGAGATGCTCAGGGCGGGTGTGGAGGGTCTGTCGGAGGGCGCCTACAACGCCGGGCTTGAGCAACCCACTTCGCTGGCCATCACCGTTCTCACCAGCGATCGGAATGCCCCCGCTCACATCATGCCCAAGAGGGTGATGCTCGCAGCCGAAGCCGGATGCAGCGGAATCGTGTGCGCTGCGGCAGATCTCAGCGAGGCTTACCACTACGCCCCGAGATTGGTCAGAGTGGTGCCCGGAATCAGGCTGCCCGGTGATCGCGCCGACGATCAGGCCCAAGCGGCATCGCCCGCCGAAGCGGTCTCCGGGGGCGCTGATCTGCTCGTGATCGGACGATCTGTCACAGCAGCAGACGACCCTATTGATGCGGCCGAGAAAGTTCATGAGTCGGTGATCGAAGCGACGCGACCATCGGTCGACTAAAGTCTGCGCGATGAGTGGTCCACCAAAATTATCCGCTGAGGCTCGCGCCGCGGCTCTGGTAAAAGCGGCCGAAGCCAGAAGATTCCGAGCCGAACTCAAGCAGCGACTCAAAATGGGATCAATCACATTTCGTGAGATGCTCGACGAGGCTGAAACCAACGAGTTGATAGCGCGCACGAAGGTCTTGGCAGTTCTCGAATCTCTTCCTGGCGTTGGAAAAGTCAAAGCTCGTCGCACGATGGACGAGGTTGGCATCGCTTCCAATCGTCGAGTGCGGGGCCTAGGTCAGACCCAGCGCGCGAAGTTGCTGGCCGTTTTCGGCTGAACATCAGTGTTGGCTGAACACCAGTGACAGATCTTGATAATCGTCAAGTGATCGTGATTTCCGGCCCCGGAGGGGTCGGAAAGGGCACGATCGTGGCCCGACTGCTCGACCGCGACCCACGGCTTTGGCTGTCTCGAAGTTGGACCACACGTGCCAGGCGACCAGGGGAGTCGATGGAGGCCTACCACTTCACCAATCGTGAATTGTTCAAGGCTCATATCGAAGCCGGCGGTTTTCTCGAGTGGGTGGAGTTCCTCGACTACATGCAGGGCACCCCCATGCCCAGCCCCCCAACCGGGCACGACGTGGTGTTCGAAATCGACGTCCACGGAGCACAGCAGGTGGCTCGTCGCTACCCGAATGCGCTGCTGATATTTGTCGATGCCCCCAGCCGTTCCCATCAGAAAGACCGTCTGCGTGGCCGTGGCGATGCCGACGACAAGGTTGCGGCTCGCTTGGCGAAAGCGGCCGAGGAAGTTGTCTTGGCAAACGATCTCGGCTGCGACGTCGTGATCAACGACGATCTTGAGCGGGCGGTCGAGGAGATCGAATGTCTTATACTTGCCCGCCGGGCTGGAGCGACCTCCTGTTAGCCTGAAGGCCCGTTTTGATCCACTGAGAGGCAAGTCATGGCACACAGCTACGACACAATGATGAACCCCCCGATCGAGAAGCTCCTCGAAAAGGCCGGATCCAAATTTCGCCTCGTTGTTTTGTCGTCCAGGCGTAGCCGTGAGATCACCGAATATGTCGGCCAGCTCAAGGACGGCATTGGGTCGAGCGTCCCGCCTCAGGTCACCTCAACCGCCTCGCGGCCGTTGTCGATTGCCTTCGAGGAGATTGCCGCCGACAAGATCGTTGCCGTCGAGATCGACCCCGACGCGGTCGACGAAGAAGTGTCGGGCGAAGAGTCGGTAGACGCCGACGCCGACGAGAGCGCCTGACCAGGACCTGGCACCGGCCGCTATGAGCAACCTTGCCGGTCGACGCGTCGTACTCGGGGTAACGGGAGGTATCGCTGCCTACAAGGCGGTTGAGGTCTGTCGCCGTTTGGTTGACGCCGGCGCTCATGTGGTGCCGGTTCTCAGCGAATCTGCCTGCCTCATGGTGGGTCCTGCCACATTTTCCGCGCTGGCGAGCGAGCCAGCACACACGTCGATCTTCAACGACCCCAGCTCCCCAATTCCCCACACCAACATCGGCCAGAGCGCCGATGTTGTCGTTGTCTGCCCGGCAACGGCTCGAGTCATTTCCGATATCCGCACCGGTCGGTCCGGCGATCTGCTCACGGCCACCATTCTCGCCTCGAGTGCTCCGCTGGTTGTGTGCCCGGCAATGCACACAGAGATGTGGCAGCAGGCGTCCGTTCAGGAAAATATGGCCGTGCTCACCTCGCGCGGGGTCTTGGTGGTCCCGCCTGAGCGCGGACGATTGGCCGGCGGCGACATCGGACATGGCCGATTGGCTCAACTCGACAAGATCGTGGCGGCGGTGGAATCAGCGGTCGCCTCACAGGCCAGGCACGATCTTGCAGGAATGAAAATTCTGGTCACCGCTGGCGGCACGCGCGAACCCATCGATGCGGTGCGATTCGTCGGCAATCGGTCATCTGGCAAGCAAGGGCACGCGGTGGCAATCGAGGCGGAGGCCCGGGGGGCAGAGGTGATCTTGGTCACCACCACTCCTATTTCCTCACCCGGCGGTATCGAGGTCATCGCTGTTGAAACGGCCGCAGAGATGGCAGCGGCGTGCTCGCTCCACGCACCGGCCTGCGACATTGTTGTGATGGCCGCGGCGGTAGCCGACTTCAAACCCTCCGAAGTGACCGACCACAAGATCAAGAAGAGCGGAGGCACCCCTGCGATTGTTCTGGTGCCCACCGACGACATCCTCGCCGGAATGGGAGCAGCCAAACCAGAGCATCAGATTCTGGTTGGTTTCGCCGCCGAGACCGACGACCTCGAGGCCAACGCTGCCGAAAAGTTGGCACGCAAGAATCTCGACATGATCGTGGCAAACGATGTCTCCAGACCAGGCGCCGGATTTGAACACGACACCAACGAAGTGGTCATACTGCGGGGCGACGGATCGCGACGCCACGTTCCGATGTGCACGAAACAAGAAGTTGCACGCATAGTTCTGGATGCGGCTGTCGAAATCGCCGGCCGCGAATCTCACGATCAGGAGCAAGAGTGACACGCTGGACTTTCACCTCTGAAAGCGTCTCGGAGGGTCATCCCGACAAGATGGCCGACCAAATCTCCGACGCCATCCTCGATGCCATGCTCGAACAAGACCCAATGAGTCGTGTGGCATGCGAAACCATGGTCACCACAGGGCTGGCAATGGTGGTAGGAGAGATAACCACCGAGGCCTACGTCGACATACCGGGCACTGTCCGAAAGACCATCTGCGATATCGGATACGACCGCGAGTCTTTCGGCTACGACGGCAACACCTGTGGTGTCATGATTGCGATCGACGAACAGTCGCCCGATATCGCCCAGGGAGTCAACGACTCTGAAGAGGTCCGTAGCGGCACCGCCGGAGAAGAAGACCAGCTCGACAAGCAGGGGGCCGGCGATCAGGGAATGATGTTCGGCTACGCGTCCGACGAGACCGACGTGTTGATGCCTCTGCCGATCCATCTGGCTCATCGCATGGCCGAGCGTCATGCTGAGGTGCGCAAAGCCGGCACAATCCCATATCTGAGGCCTGACGCCAAGACCCAGGTCACCTTCGAGTACGAAGGGAATCGACCGGTGCGATTGAAGACGGTGTTGGTGTCCACCCAACACAACGATGGGATCGACCGCGACTCCATGATTCGCCCCGACCTCATCGAACACGTGATTCGCCCGGTGATACCTGCAGAATTTGCCGACGACAAATATGAAGTGTTTGTCAACCCCACGGGCCGATTCGTCATCGGTGGCCCGGTTGGAGATGCCGGCCTCACCGGCCGCAAGATCATCGTCGATACGTATGGCGGCATGGCTCGACACGGCGGCGGAGCCTTCTCGGGCAAGGACCCGTCGAAGGTCGATCGTTCGGCTGCCTACGCCACCAGATGGGTGGCCAAGAATGTTGTGGCTTCAGGAGCGGCTTCCCGATGCGAAGTACAGGTGGCCTACGCCATCGGTATGGCGCATCCCGTCTCGGTGTTCATCGACACATTCGGCACTGAAATCGTCGATCGCAAGGCGATCGAAAGAGCGGTCGACGAAGTCTTCGATCTGCGCCCTGCCGCGATTCTCCGTGATCTGGATCTGCGTCGGCCGATCTACCAGGCCACTGCCGCGTACGGTCATTTCGGTCGTGACTCATCCAACGGGATGTTCCCATGGGAGCGTACCGACAGGGTTGACGACGTCAAGTCGGCTCTCGGGCTCTGAACGATTCTGGCCAACAACAACTGATCCCCGGCGCAGCCGCGTCCTCTGCCGAGTCAACGCGTCCTGCAGGTCGAGTTGTACGGGTCTTGCCTGATATTGCCGCGATCGACCGCGAGTTCGACTATCTGATCCCGAAGTCGTGGGAAGCGGACGGTCGTGCCGACAGAGTCGACGTGGGCTCGATGGTGAGAGTCGCACTACATGGGCGACGCGTCGCCGGCTGGATTACCGGCGTCGATGTGGAGCCCGTTGTCGGGGTCAAACTAGCGCCTCTCGTCAAGTTGAGTGGTTGCGGACCCGATGCCGAACTGGTCGACCTTTCGAAGTGGGCGGCGTGGCGGTGGGCCGGGCGCAGGGTCGCGTTCCTGCGAGCAGCGTCGCCTCCGAAGATGATTGCAGGGCGGCCGTCTGCTGTGACTCGCGGTGTGGTTCCGTCGGGCCCGGCCGACGTGTTCGATGAGGCGTTCGGCGCAATGAACGCTGTGGTGAGAATCCCACCGGCCCACGACCTCACACCGGTCGCGATGGCGGCATGTCGGTTGGGCCAAGCACTCATCGTCACGCCCGATCAAACCACAGCTCGGATGCTGGCCCTCACGCTGCGACGTGCAGGTGTCACGGTGGCCTTTGGCCCCGATGATTGGGCACTTGCCGCCGGTGGTGCCACTGTTGTAGGTACTCGCACTGCGGCGTGGATGCCGGCACCGGAGCTTGCCGCGGTCCTGGTGATAGATGAGCACGACGAGCTGCTCAAGAATGAACGCACACCTGCATGGCACGCGCGAGATGTGGCGTTGGAGCGGGCCAGACGTCGAGGAGTCCCGGCGGTCACCACCTCTCCCATTCCCACTCTCGAGGCGCTGAGGGTCGGGAAGTTGTTCCGACCGTCGCGCTCGGCCGAGCGCGACGGATGGCCTGTCGTCGACGTGATCGATCGCCGCGATGAGCCGCCCACGCGTGGTGGACTTTTTGCCGAAGGGGTGATCGATCGAATTCGGCGTGGCGGACGGGTTGCGTGTGTGCTCAACCGCAAGGGCCGGGCGAGGCTGTTGGCATGCGCGGCCTGCGGTGAGATCATTCGAACCGATGATGGGCACGCTCCCATGGTGATGGTCGATTCATTGCTCGAATCGCTCGACGGATCGGAGACCAGGCCGGCGGTTTGTTCGGCGTGCGGGTCGACCTCGCTTCGTTATCTCCGACTCGGGGTGACTCGGGCGCGCGAGGAGTTGTGTGCAGCCATCCGAGAGGATGTCGCAGAGGTCACGGCCGAATCAACGAGTTCGCCGACAACTCGAGTGGTCATGGGCACCGAGGCTGTGCTCCATAGGGTCGACGTCGCAGATCTGGTGGTGTTTCTCGATTTCGATCAGGAATTGTTGACGCCGCGGCAGCGGGCATCGGAGCAGGCGATGGCCTTGCTGGCTCGTGCCGCCAAGCTCGTGGGTTCGCGTGTCAATGGCGGTGCGATGATCGTTCAGACGAGATTGCCAGATCATGCGGTGATCCGAGCTGCAGCCCTCGCGGATCCATCAATCATGGCGATGTCGGAACGCGACCGTCGGCAGGCAATAGGCATGCCCCCGTACGGCGCAGAAGCGATGGTGAGTGGAGCCGGAGCGGCCGAGTTCATAGAAGGCATTCGAGGTGCGGTCGGCGTGAGCATCAGAGGCCCACTCGATGATCGCTGGTTGCTCAGGTCAGCAACCCACGAGCCGCTGCTGGATATCCTGGCCGATGCCACCAGACCCGCGGCCCGACTCAGGGTTGAAGTTGATCCGTTGCGAGCATGACCCCTGTGAATCATTGTCTTCCGGTTGTGTTGCTGTTGGTCCTGGCCGCGCTTGGTGTCTATTTGGTGGTCACACCGCGGAGCAAGGCGGTCGAATTTCAGTCGGTCACCACCTCCGATGGCATTGTCATCGACGTGCCGGCAGGTTGGCAGCCGAATGTCGAGTCGCCGTTCCGCTACGAGCCGCCCGGCGCCGGGCTCAGCAATGTCGACTCGTGGACGGTGGCGTGGGCGTGTGGCCCTGAAGGCTGTGCTTTCAGGACACTCGACGAATGGCGCGAGGTGGGTGGCCGTCTGCAAACGTTCGTTCAGGCCCGATCAGATGAGGGCACGCTGTTGTCTGAACTTGAAGAGTCAGATGAGGGCGACGCGTTCGTGCTGCGGGCGGTGGCTGACGGTGATCTCACGGTGGTATCGGTTGCAGCCTTCCATGACGGTGCCGACCACTACATCGAATGTAATTTGTCGGTCCTCGGCGATCCCCATGGTCTCGACGATGCGATTGTTCGGGCCTGCCGCTCGGCCAAGGTGCCGAGCTGAAATACGCCGGTCTGGGTCGTAGCCGGGCGTCGCAGACAAACTAGCGAGCCTCAGGTTGCCCAAACTCGGCGGCGGGCCTCGTAGATCGCGATTGCGGTGGCCGAAGCTACGTTGAGCGACCCGACCTTGCCGAGTTGAGGGATGAACGCCACGGCATCGCACACGGCAAGAGTTGCCGGGGTGACGCCTCTGTCTTCGTGGCCGATCACCAGCGCAACATCGGTGCCCATCTCCACCTCGTGTATCGGCACGGCACTGGAGGTGAGCTCCACTGCCACGGTTCGGTAGCCAGCGGCCGACGCGGCCTCGACGGCCTCAGGACCGTTGGCGACCTCGGTCCAAGTGAGATAGCGCGCCGTCCCGAGGGCGGTTTTGTTGACCTTGTCGTGCGACGGCGGTGTGCCACCGGCGATCCAGATGTGGTCGACGCGCTCTGCGGCAGCAGTGCGCACAATCGACCCGATGTTGAACGGGTTCTGAACTCCGTCGAGGATCAGCGCCACGCGGCCGGTGGTGCGATGCCGCCATTCGCGGTGAAGACGCTTCATTCCTGTGCCGTCGAGTTGACTCATGTGGGTTGACCTTTCGACACTTCGAGAATTCGGTATCCGCCTCGGCTTTCGATCCTGGCGACATCATTGCCTCGACCGGCGAGCCACTTTGCCAGGGAGTCGCTTCCAAGGTGCTTTTGAACCACCAAGTGGGCGACTCCGGCGGGGGAAAGTCGAGCGATCCATCGTTCCAGAAGGGCGTGGAGCGCAGGCTTGCCCACTCGTATAGGAGGATTGGAGAGAATCCTGTCGAACATGAGGTCGGCTGGCACGTCGTCGGGAAAGCACGCGTGGACTCGATCATCAAGTCCGAGCGAGAGGGCGTTGGCCCGGGTGAGCGACAGAGCTCGTTCATTGACATCGATCGCCCACACATGCGCCTGAGGCGCCCTCGTGGCGGCCACACAAGCAATCGGGCCCCAGCCACAGCCGACGTCGAGCACCAGCTTCTCGTTGCCGGTCAGGGGTGGTGAAGCCATCAGCAGCAACTTGGTGCCGGGGTCGAGGTGATCGGCCGAGAACACTCCGCTGTCGGACTGCAACGTAAGGCTGATGTCGGGCAGGGTGATATCAACGGCGCGTGGCTTGGAGGGGGATGCGGGATCGCTGCTGAAATAGTGAGCAGCCGGGGGACTGCCTTCGGTTGGCTTCACCCCGACGACGGTAGCGGCGCCGTAGCTATCCTCTCTTCATGGCCGCGTACGACATTCGCATCATCGGTGATCCCGTTCTCCGACAGGTCGCCCACGATGTCACCGAAATCGACGACGCGTTGATTCGACTTGCCGATGACATGATCGAAACCATGTACGACATTCCGGGCATCGGGGTGGCAGCGCCGCAGGTGGGAGTGCAGAAGAGAATATTCGTGTGGGATATCGGCGACGGCCCACACTCGATGATCAATCCCGAAATCGTGGAGTCTGATGGCGAATGGTCATTTGAGGAGGGGTGTCTCTCTGTGCCCGGTCTGTCGTGGGAGATTGTTCGTCCCAAAACCGTCCATATGGTGGGCCGCGATCTCGACGGAAACGACGTGTCTTATGAGGCCGATGAACTCGAGGCGCGCATGTTCCAGCATGAGGTCGATCACCTCGCCGGCGTGCTTCTTGTTGATCGCCTCGACCCGGAAACGCGAAAAGAGGCCATGGCCACATTGCGAGACCTTCAGATCGGCGCCGACAACAAGCCCACCGCAAGGAGAGGACTGCATCTTCGGTGATAGCGACTCCACCGGCCCAAATTCGTCGGGTCGTCTATATGGGCACGCCCGATTTGGCGGTTCCGCCGCTGTTGGCCCTCCACAAGTCGGGCTACGAAATTCCTTTGGTGCTCACGCGCCCTGACGCCCGCAGGCGCCGGCGCGGCGGTGACACTCCGAGCCCTGTCAAGGCTGCGGCCACAGAACTCGGTCTAGCGGTCTCCGATTCGATCGATGATGTTGCCGACGTCGAAGCCGACCTTGCGGTGGTGGTTGCCTACGGCAGAATCATCCCAACCCAGCTGCTTCATCATCTTGCGATGGTCAACATCCATTTCTCGCTTCTGCCGAGGTGGCGAGGAGCCGCCCCTGTTGAGCGAGCCATTCTTGCCGGCGATACCCACACAGGTGTGTGTCTCATGTCGGTGGAGCCCGAGCTCGACACCGGAGCTGTGTATCGCCGCGATGAAATCGCCATCGAGCCGATCGATACTCTCGACTCCTTGCGGGGCCGCCTCGTGGAGATCGGCACCAAGCAACTCGTCGAGGCGTTGGGTTCCGGCCTCGGTGTCCCGCTACCCCAGGTGGGTAAACCGGTCTACGCGGAGAAGATACGAAAGTCCGAGTTGGAAATCGATTGGACACAACATGCCCAACAGATCAGTCGGGTGGTCCGCGTGGGTGGAGCATGGACAACTTGGCGAGGAAGACGATTCAAGATCAACGGTGCAGAGGTGGTTGACGAGGCCATGGCCGGCCGGCCGGGTTCGATCGACGGCACCACGGTTGCCACCGGCAGCGGTAGGTTGAAACTTGTGACCGTGCAATCAGAGGGCAAGGGCCCGGTTGCGGCAGACGCATGGGTCAACGGCGCACGCCCGAATGCCGACGAAACGTTTGGATCATGACCGACGATGCTCGCCGCCTTGCGATCGCAGCATTGGTGCGAATCGATACCGAGGGCGCTTACGCCAATGTCGCGTTGCCTCGAATGCTCGAAGATTCAGATCTTGAACCTCGTGATCGTGGTTTCGTCACCGAACTCGTTTATGGATCCACACGTCGTCGTCGTGCCCTCGATCATGTCGTCGACCGCTACCTCATGCAGGATCCACCACCCACAGCGCGTGCTGCGTTGCGGCTCGGGGCATACCAACTCATTGAATTGGGCACACCTCCTCACGCCGCCGTGTCGGCGACCGTGTCGGCCTCTCCCAAACGGTTCCGTGGTCTGGTCAACGCGATATTGAGAAAGGTTGCCGACGCCGCGAAGTCCGGAATCGAATACCCCACAACCGCGATCGAGCTCAGCTACCCCGACTGGATGGTCGAGTTGCTCCGCTCAGAATTGGGTGCCGAAGCCGCCGACGACGCCTTGCGAGTGATGAACAAGCCCGCATCCGTCAACCGGCGAGATGACGGATATATCCAAGACAAGAGCTCTCAACTAGTCGCAGAAACCGTGCCGACTCATGCAGGCGGGCTGGTGCTGGACCTTTGCGCCGCACCTGGGGGCAAGGCGACGGCGATAGCCGCGAGTGGTGCGATCGTGGTGGCGGCCGACCTCCGGCAGAGCAGAGTGGGCTTGATCGCGTCGAATCGAGAGTCTCTGGGACTCGACCAGCTATATCCAGTGGTAGCCGATGGATTGCATCCGCCGTTTCGACCCGCCACTTTCGACACTGTTCTGGTCGACGCTCCATGCTCAGGGCTCGGAGCACTTCGTCGTCGGCCTGACGCTCGCTGGCGAATTCAACTGAGCGATATTGGCAATCTGTGCGAACTGCAGTCAGCGTTGCTCACACAGGCGGCGGCGCTCGTAAAGCCCGGTGGCTCTCTTGTCTACAGTGTTTGCACACTCACCAACGCTGAGACCAGCGGTTCGATAGCAGCTGCGGCCACCAGCGGCGCGTTGTCAGACTTTGCCCCGATTCGCCCCGACAACGATAAGTGGGATTACCGCGACGACACCAATGTGTCGATGCTTCTTCCGGGTGACGACCACGACGGTATGGGTATGGCGCTCTGGCAACGCGCCACCTGACAGGTCGAGCCCGACCGGCTATTCGATCTCGGTTCCATCGGGACGCAAGACGTGCCACCCTCCCGCTGAGTCGCGGCGCACCTTGAATCCGCGCTGTTTGTGGCGGTTGTGTCGCCCACATGCCGGGCCGCCATTTTCTTGATCGGTGGAGCCTCGATGAGGATCGGACCATGGCTTGAGATGGTCGGCTTGGCAATTCGATGTGGGAACGTGGCAGCCCGGCCAGTAGCACTCGCTTGATGACAACCTCACTGCCAGCTGTGCCGAGCCGGTGAACAGCCGCTGACGGCGTCCCAGGTTGATCACCACATTGTCGGCGCCGACCACCACTCGGCGCACGTCGCCGATCAATGCTGCCGCCACCACTTCGGTCGGCTCAAGCGGAGCACCGTCGATCGTGGAGCATCTGTAGCTGTCGGTGAAGGGATTGACCGGCGTGACGGGCATTGCTCCAGCCAGTTCGGCCAGCGCGCGCTCGAACGTGGCCTGGTCGATCATCACGTTGGTGACGACGACTGTGTCTGATCTGTTGGGATCCGACGACGCGGCCCGTCGAAATATCTCCAGCAGCGCATCGAAGCGGCGCTGAGAGGCATTGCGGGCCAGATCATCGACGGTGGTGTCGGGCCCATGGGCATCTCGGGCTTCGGCCCAGTCGGTGAGGAATTCGGCCTCGACGAACTTCTGGAAGATCGAGTCGATTTCTGCTCCGTTGAGCGCCCCACAACCGGCATCGAGACGCCACGATTTGTTGTAGTCCTGGAGAATCCGAGCTCGCCGATTGTGATGATTCTGCTCATTGGTGTCTCTGGCACCGTCGGAGTCGACGAGCGAGACCCATTGGGTGACGAGGGCGTCGAACTCCTTGTAGGAGCGGTCGTCGGCCTTTTCCAAGAACCACCCCTCGGCCTCGATCAGATCAGAGCGCACTCTCACATTGGCGTGGGCACGGGCGAGCCTCTGAACCTGGCACGTGCCGATTTTGCCGCCCTGCCACGCGGCCATTACGGCAGGAAGGTCGCGCAACGCCCGAGCCGCGCTCGCTCGCCGTCCAGCTTCCGACGGTGACAATCGCGCCGCGTGACGAACCATCACCTTGGCCGATGCGTGGCCATCGATTCGATGTAGGCCTAGGCGATCGATTTCGGCCAGGAGGCCACAACGGGCAGCATCAATTTCCCGACCCAGAACCTCGAGCTCTCTGACAAGTCGCAGTGCATCGCGCCCGCCGGCGGGACTACGGAAACGCTGGAGATCGAGCGAGGGATCAGGTGGGTTGGATTCGTCGACGGGAGACGAGTGAGGTCTGTCGATAATTGAAGCGAACATGTGTTCGATTATGACTTGAGGGTGTGACATTTTCCTGTGGGTTGGCGGATCTGGCAAGTGCGGCAGAGCACTCCGGCCAGAGCCAAGGGTTATCGTCTTCTCATGGCCCACGACCATCACCATGATCACGACGGCATTGCCCCCAAGCCTCTCAGCGTGAAGATCCTCACTGTGTCCGATGGTGTCGTTGCCGGAACGAGGGAGGACCGTTCTGGTCAGGTACTTGAGGCGTATTTCATCGACACCGGCTGGAACGTGGTCGAACGGTCGGTAACTGCCGATGGCACTGAGTCAGTGGCGGGGGCGCTCCGACGCCTTGCGACCGGCTTTCACGGCATGGTTGTCACCACGGGTGGCACCGGCTTCGGCCCCCGCGACCTCACACCAGAGGGCACACGTGCTGTGATCGATCGTGAGGCACCGGGATTGGCCGAGGCCATGCGCCTTGTCAGCCCTCTCGGACGCCTGAGCCGAGCTGTGGCCGGCACCCTTGGCACGACTCTCATTGTCAACACTCCTGGCTCGTCGAAGGGTTGCGTCGAGACGATCGGAGCCGTGATTGATGTTGTCGGTCATGCCGTGCGACTGCTGGTCGACAACTACGACCCACATCCATCTGCTGACGCACCCCAGCCGAATCTGTCATGACCGGGTCCGACGACGCACGATTCATGGCCATGGCGATCGCTGCGGCGGCTGGTGTGCGCCATCGAACTTCTCCGAACCCATGGGTCGGCGCCGTGGTCGTCGACGCCGACGGCAAAGTCTCGGTCGGAGCAACCCATCCGCCGGGCGGTCTTCACGCCGAACGCGAGGCCCTGGCTTCGGTCGGGCCGTCGTCGGCTGGTTCCACGCTCTACACGACGCTCGAGCCCTGCAATCACACCGGCCGCACCCCGCCTTGCACCGATGCCATCATCGAAGCGGGCGTGACACGCGTTGTCACCGGCGTCGAGGATCCCGACCCGAAGGTTGCAGGCACCGGCGTAGCCCGGCTCCGTGAGGCCGGAATCACCGTCGACGTAGGTGTCTTGGCCGACGAGATCGAAATGCAGCTCGCCCCGTATATGCATCACCGCCGCTCCGGTCGGCCGTGGGTGTTGCTCAAGTTGGCCGCCTCAGCCGATGGTCGCACCGCCGCTCCCGACGGCACATCGCAGTGGATCACCGGGGCGGAGGCCAGGGCGGATGCTCATCGTCTGCGGGCTGAGTCCGATGCGATTCTCGTGGGATCCGGCACGGCCAAGACCGACAACCCGTCGCTCACGGTCCGCGATTGGCCGTCCGACTCATCGATACCGCGAGAAGAGGTCACCAATCCGCGCCGCATCGTGTTGGGCCATGCGCCGGCCGACGCAAACATGAACCCGTGCCTTGAATGGACGGGCCCCCTGCCCGAACTCCTCGACCAACTCGGAGCCGATTCTGTGATCCAGTTGATGGTGGAGGGTGGTGCCGGCGTAGCCCGCTCATTCCATCAAGCGGGATTGGTCGATCAATATGTTCTCTACACCGCACCGGTGCTGTTCGGAGGCGATGATGCCGCCGGGCTATTCGGCGGTTCGGGAGCCGCTTCGATCGATGCGGTGTGGAGGGGCGAGATCGTGTCGGTCGACAGGCTCGGAAGAGATCTTCGAATTGACATGCGCCCCGTCACGGTCGGTGATGAGCGCGGCCGGTAGCCTCGTCGTCGTTCCACCGGAAATCTCCCCCATGAGAACCGCCGGATAATCAAGTCACCCGTCGAAAGAATCGCCGTGCTGAAGCTCGTACTACCCAAGGGATCACTGGAAAAAGCCACCCTGCAACTCTTCGAGGCCGCCGACCTCCCGGTGTCCAGGTCATCATCGGTGGCATACAAGGCGTCGGTTGGTGATCCGCGCATCGAGTCCGTTCGGATACTCCGACCCCAAGAGATTGGCCGTTACGTATCCGATGGCCTGTTTGACATTGGCATCACAGGGCGTGACTGGATCGAGGAGACATCCAGCGAAGTCGTTTCCCTCGGTGAGCTCAAATACTCCAAAGCCACGTCCAAACCGGTGAAGATCGTGTTGGCCGTGCCAAGCGACTCGCCGTGGCAGTCGGTTGCCGACATGCCAGACGGGGTTCGAATTTCCAGCGAATATCCGGAGATCACCAAACGCTTCTTTGAGAAGGCGGGTGTCGAGGCTGATATCCGCCTCAGCTATGGCGCCACCGAGGCCAAGGTGCCCGACATCGTCGACGCAGTGGTCGACATAACCGAAACTGGCAGTGCGCTCAGGGCAGCCGGTTTGCGTATCACCGACACCTTGCTCACGTCCTACACGGAGTTCATCGCCAATCCCGCCTCACATGCCGACCCTGAAAAGTCCCACGCCATGGCGCAGATCCTCACGCTGTTGCGGGGTGTTCTCGACGCCAGGGGCAAGGTGCTGGTCAAGATGAACGTACCCACCGACAAGCTCGACGGTCTTATCGAACTTCTGCCGTCGATGAAGTCGCCGACCGTCAACGAGTTGTTCCGTGGAGCGGGCTACGCGGTCGAGACGGTCGTCGCCAAGGCAGATATCAACATTTTGATCCCGGCGTTGTGTGATCATGGGGCCACCGGCATCGTCGAGATCCCCATCACCAAGATCGTTCCATGACACACGGCCAGATTCGTCGAGTTCGTCGCGGTGTCGTGGCGTCGTTCGACGAGCAGGCCGGACTGGGTTCAATATCAGAGGGCGACGAGGAGTGGTTCTTTCACTGCTCGGCCATCTCCGATGGAAGCAGGAAGATTTCTGTGGGGGTCGAAGTGGTGTTCGCAATCACCCCCGGGCACATGGGCCGTCTCGAGGCACGCGAGATCAGGCCAGCTTGATTTGACCCATATCTATGATTTGAAGACGCACGGATCCGTGCTGCGGTGAGTGGCGTTGCCGTTCTCCTTGTGTTGGCATCCGCGCTGATTCACGCTGTCTGGAATTCTCGGGCCCGACACGGAGATGACCGCGTTGCCGAGCTCACGGTCTCCTACGCCTTCGGCGCGCTCATGTTGGCGCCCTGGCTGATTATCG
>JBDNJK010000115.1:0-3778 GCA_041687805.1 Acidimicrobiales bacterium | reverse complement strand
TCGCCGCGACGGTGGCAGCCGGTATCTCTCCTTGGATCGGTGGGGTGCAAACCGCCACGCGCTGCACTCCGGCAACCTTGGCGGTGAGAACACTCATGTGAGCAGAAGCAACCATTGGATACCGGCCACCGGGCACATAAGCACCCACATTCGCGACGGGAATGTTCTTGTGGCCGAGTGTGACACCGGGCAGCGTTTCGATTTCGATGTCGTGGAGTGAGGCCAGTTGTGCTTCTGCGAATCTGCGAATCTGTTGTTGCGCGTAGCTGATGTCGTCGAGCACCGTCTGGTGGACACTGCTGACCGTCTGTTCCACTTCATCGGGAGACAGCCGAAAAGATTCGGGGGACCAGCTATCGAAGTCGTTCGAATATTGTCGAACCGCTTCGGATCCGCGTTTTTCGATGTCGGCAATGATCTCAGCGACTCGGGCCGAAAGCTCGGGATCTGTGCCGTGGGAGCCCTTGGCTGTGGCGTCTTTGAGTGTCTCTGCCATATCAATAGTGCCTTTGTGGCTATAGTCACGGATAATGATGCGTACTGCATCATGAGTAGCGACAGTAGCAGGAACTCTGTGAAACTTGATGGGAAGATAGCTCTTGTAACCGGAGCCGGGCGGGGGATAGGAAGGGAAATCGCACTCGCGTGCGCAGCCGAGGGTGCCGATGTCGTTTTGGCGGCCCGATCTGTCGATGCGCTCGTTGAGGTCGCTGAGGAGATCGCCAACATCGGCCGCGACGCGCAGGTGATCGAGACCGACGTCACCGATCGAGCCAGCGTCGAATCGATGGCACGTCAGGCACTTGATCGATGGGGAGGTATCGATATCCTAGTGAACAACAGTGGCATAGCCGGCCCTTCCTCGCCATCGTGGCAAGTACAGCCCGAAGAATGGGACGAAACGATCGCGGTCAACCTCACCGGCGTGTTCTCATGCTGCCAGGCGGTGCTTCCGTCGATGATCGAGCGTCGATCCGGTGCAATCGTCAACATCGGATCCGTCACCGGCAAACGCCCGCTGCTCAACAGGTCGCCATACGCCGCCAGCAAGGCCGCTCTAATCGGGCTCACCCGCACGATGGCCGAGGAGGTCGGTCCTCATCACGTGAGGGTCAACCTCATCTCTCCTGGCACTGTTGAGGGCGACCGAATCGACTGGGTCTTCGAGCAGCAGGCCAAAGCGTTGGGACGCGATGTCGACGAGGTACGCGCCCAATTCGTCGATTCGACTCCGCTCAGGCGATTGGTTTCCGCTCGCGATGTTGCCAACGCGGTCACTTTCCTGGGTTCTGACGAATCAGCTGGGATCACTGGTGCCGACCTCAATGTCACATCAGGGTTAGTCATGTATTGATGGCAACTCTCGACGCTTGCCCAGCGGCTGTTATTAGCGAAACAAACGACTGGATGGATTGATGATGGGTACGAGGAAAATCACTTTGGCCGAGGCCGACACCATGATCGATGTCGCCATAGCGAAGGGTCACGAACTTGAGCTCGGCAAACTGTCCGTTGTCGTGCTTGACGATGGCGGCCACCCGATCGCCATGAAACGTGACGACGGATCCGAATTTCTGCGTCCGAAGATTGCCCAGGCCAAGGCGTGGGGTGCGTTGGGTATGGGTTTAGCCAGTCGGGTATTGTTCGCCAGGGCACAAAAGCTCCCCGTGTTCATGGGCGTGCTATCCCAACTTTCCGACGGCGGGCTGGTTGCCTTGCCTGGAGGAGTACTGATTCGCGACAGCGATGGTTCGGTGATGGGCGCGATCGGAGTATCGGGCGACCTATCCGACACCGATGAGGTGTGTGCCGTGGCGGGCGTCAAGCAAGCCGGCCTTCAGGCCGACATCGGCGACAACCCAGACTGGTTGCGTCCGTAATGATCCGGCGGATCGAGCGGCGACCGCCGGCCGGCAAACTCAGGTTCTAGTTGTCTAAAGGATGGATTGATCATGGACAACCGCAAGCTTGGTGACATCGGACCAGAGGTCGCGGAAGTCGGTTTCGGATGCATGGGCCTCACGTCGAACTACGGCGAAACCGATGACGATTCAGCGATTCGCACTGTCAACCGGGCTATTGATCTCGGAGTCACTCATTGCGACACCGCCGATACCTACGGCTGGGGTGACAACGAAATTCTGGTGGGCAAGGCGCTGAAAGACCGCCGCAGTGAGGTCACCATCGCAACCAAGTTCGGGCAGCTCATGAGGGACGGAGAGCGGGTGGTCTGCGGAACACCTGAATACGTCAAGTCGGCATGTGATGCGAGCCTGAAACGATTGGGCATCGACACGATCGATCTCTATTACGCCCACCGCATCGACCCCAACGTCCCAGTGGAAGAAACCGTTGGAGCGATGAGTGAACTCGTTTCCGCCGGCAAGGTTCGCTGGCTGGGTCTGTCGGAAGCGACCGCTGACACCGTTAGACGCGGCCATGCCGTACACCCGATTGCGGCATTGCAAGCCGAATATTCGCTGTGGACCAGATTTGCCGAAGTCGACCAATTCGATGTTTGCGAAGCGTTGGGAATGGCCTTCGTGGCCTACGCCCCTCTGGGGCGGGTTTCCTCTCCGGAACAATCAAGTCTGCGGGCGATCTTCGAGAGGGAGATCGTCGCCAATCCCATCCGCGGTTCCAGCCAGAAAATATCGACGCCAACATCTCCGAGATCGACGCGCTACGAGATGTGGCTGTGGAGGTCGGTGCATCCACGGCTCAGGTTGCTTTGGCCTGGGTGCTGGCAAGTCGGCCCTTCATCCACCCAATTCCCGGCACAACGTCGATTGTCCACCTCGAGGAGAACCTCGCAGCAGCCGAGATCTCGCTTTCCCCGCAACAATTGGAGAGGGTCACGGCATCGTTCTCCGCGGTGGCTGGTGACAGGTATCCGGCCGGAGCGTTGAAGAAAGTTCAGATCTGATGGACCACACATCACCCGGGGCCGATTGAGTGGGCAAGCATTGGAGCACCGCACATCGTTGGGACCTGGAGTGGCAGGACGATGTCGATATTCTGACGCTCGGACACGGGGTGCAGGTGAAGGTTCTCTACCAGGACCTCGAAACCCAGCACACCGACATGTTGGTCAAGTTTCCACCCGGCTACGTCGAGCCTCGCCATACCCATGAGGCGTCACATTCGATCATGGTTCTCGAGGGTGTGCAGATTGCCAACGGTGAACCAATGCACGCCGGCGACCACGTTTGGGCCTCAGGCCCAGAGCCCCATGGTCCTTTCGAGTACCCGGAGGGCTGCATCGTGTTTGTGAGTTTTCGTGGCCCGTCAATCAAGCACATCTATCCCGGGTCACCTGCCGGTGATGGGACGGCTGTGGACTGATCGAGAAGTTCGCAGATTCGTTGCGGATCAACCGGGTAGTCGTTGACAACCACCCCAAACGGACGTAGCGCGCTTTCGATTGCCGCGATCACGGCGTTTGCTGCTGGAATGGTGCCGCCCTCACCCGCGCCTTTCACCCCCAAGGGGTTCATAGTCGACAGCGTCTCCTGATGGGCAATGTCGAAGTGGGGTAGCTCGGCGGCCAGAGGCAGGAGGTAGTCGCCGTAATTGACCGACAGTGGCTGGCCTATCTCGTCGTAGTACATCCTCTCGTAGAGTGCGTTTCCGATTCCGTGAACCACGCCTCCGAGAATCTGGCCCTCAACGAGTTTCGGATTGAGCATTCGGCCGCAGTCGTGAGCGATCGAATATTTGACGATCTCGACCGCGCCGGTATCGATGTCGACCTCCACCTCGGCAATGTGGCTGCCGC
>JBDNJK010000114.1:0-29401 GCA_041687805.1 Acidimicrobiales bacterium | reverse complement strand
GACCTCAGATCCGCCGAGTCACGGCTGAACGCCACCGACAATCCCACGTTGATTCGAGAGATCTGCTCCACCGTCAGCACCGACTTGCTGGTCGACGAGGTCGTCGTGCCGCAAATATCGATAACGGTCGCGGCCGATCACATCTCGGCCACCGAGCTGCGGGTCATCGACCCCACCACCGGATACCTGAGGAGCGTGGCCAAGGCCGAGGCCATGGGAGCCGACATGTCCGAGGCAGTCAGACTCCATGATCTCGCCGTGGATGAGTTCATGACAGCGTTCGACACAATCGCCGGAGTCTCTGACTCGGTCTTGAGTGTGACGGCTGCCGGATACACGGCAGGGCCTGGTGCCGACATGATCACCTCCGCCCGAGAATCTCTGGCCGACAGCCTCAACCACATGCACACAGCGTGGGGCTACTACGAGGCCGCCAACCAGGCATTCGCAGACGCTCTCGCCGCAATCTAAGCAAACCAACTCAACTCAATGTGCCCGGGGCAATCACCCCGGGCACATTCATGCCATCGCAACGATGTAGTTTCGCCGCCATGACTTGGTGGCTATGGATCCTCGTAGTAGCAGCGGCAGGGGCCGTGATCGTCGTCGTCCACGACATCACTCAGAAGCGGCACGCGATTCTGCGCAACTTCCCACTTGTAGGGCACTTCCGCTATCTCCTCGAATCGGCCGGCCCGGAGCTTCGCCAATACGTCGTGGCCGACAACGACGAGGAGCTGCCGTTCAGTCGAGATCAGCGTCGGTGGATCTACGCGTCCGCCAAATCGCAGAACGCCTATTTTGGATTCGGCACCGACAATGATCTGAGCGCGGAGGGATACGTCTTCCTTCGTCACGCCGCGTTTCCGGCGATCGACGCCTCCCCCGACGAACCGATTCCGAGCACGAAAATTCTCGGAGGCTGGCGCGAGAGAGAACACGCCTTTCGCCCACGGTCGATCATCAATACGTCGGCAATGAGTTTCGGTTCGCTGTCTGGCCCAGCCATCGAAGCCATCAACCGGGGTGTTGCCCTGGCCGGCTGCATGCAAAACACCGGCGAAGGTGGCCTCAGCGCTCACCACCAGCACGGCGGTGAACTGGTCTTCCAAATCGGCACCGGCTACTTCGGAGCGCGCGACGCTTCCGGTCACTTCTCGATCGACAAGGTCATCGAGTCGATCGGGCTCGCTCCGGTGAAGGCGATCGAGATCAAGCTGAGCCAGGGAGCCAAACCTGGCCTCGGTGGAGTACTTCCCGCTGCCAAGGTCACCAAGGAGATCGCGGATGCCCGCGGAGTCCCCGTCGGGGTCACCGTCCACAGCCCCAGTCGTCACGCCGAATTCGGCGATGTTGCCGGGCTGGTCGACTTTGTTGAACTCGTAGCCGCCGAAACCGGGTTACCGGTCGGCATCAAATCGGCAATCGGCGAGGAGAAGTTTTGGCACGAGCTCGCCGCCCACATGGCCACCACCGGGAGAGGACCGGACTTCGTCACAGTCGACGGCGGCGAGGGTGGCACCGGTGCGGCTCCGGGCACTTTCTCAGATCACGTAGCGCTGCCGTTCCGCAATGCCTTCCCTATCGTGTTCTCGGCGTTCGCTACCCAGGGCCTTCACGAGAAGATCACGTTCTTCGGTTCAGGACGGCTCGGTTTCGCAACTGATGCAGTCGTCGCCATGGCCATGGGGGTCGACATGATCAACGTCGGCCGGGAGGCCATGCTGTCGATTGGCTGCATCCAGGCCCAGCGCTGCCACACCGGCCACTGCCCCACCGGTGTCGCCACCCAGAACCGGTGGCTCACACGTGGCCTCGACCCCACTGATAAGTCGGTAAGGCTCGCTTCCTACGTCGCGGCATTTCACCACGAACTGCGGACGCTCAGCCATGCGATGGGTGCCGAGCACCCAGCTCTGATCGACCCCACTCAAATCGATTTTCGAGGTTCCACCGGCGGACTCGAGCCGGCTATCTCGGCCTTGGGCATCGACCCCACCTTCATCGACGAATCACATCGCCAGCGTTTGCGGCAGTTGCTCGCCGCGGGCGACTAGCCCCAAGCTTCCGGATCTCCAGGAGCACCACCGAGCTCGATGAAATCAGATGGAGCCGACACGGTGACTCCCTGAGGCCAGATCCCAGCCTGGGCCGCAACCTCTCCGCGTTTGCCACCGGTGCCCCAGCCGACATAGTCGAGAATCGCTTTCGCCGAATCAAACTCGCGTGCCGAATACAACGCGGCCTCGCCACCCGATGACGACAATCCTCCGACGCCGAGCGCCTCAATTTGGAGAACATCGCCAGCGGCAATCGTGCCCGACAACGGCAAGTAATTAGGGAACTGGCAAAGCCAGAGCCCGTCAAGCGAGACATCAGAATCGCCGGAGTTGGAAATCTCCACGAACCCGTCGGTGCCGAACACCACCCGATCGATGTGAAGACCCTGAATCGTAGTGCCACCTTCTGGGACCGGTACTGTGGTCGGCGGAGTGGTGGTCGTGGGTGTCGCGGTCGTTGTCACGGCAGTGGCAGCTGGCGATTCTCCTGGGCTGGATGCCTCATCGGACCCACCGCCGCACGCAGCTGCGATCATTGTGATGGCGGCAACAAGTGCCAGAAATCGGTTGGTTCTCATTGGTACGAATCTCCCTGCCTGCGGCTGCGGTGAGGGTAGTGGATTCTGCATCGCTGAGAGGTTCAGGATGAACGAAGCGGGTCGATCGACCCGAGCAGGAGCGTCGACCATGGGGCGAGCGTGACCAACCCCGAAGCCGACGTTCCGGAGGATCCCTGTGCCGCCGATGCAGAGGGAGGGTAAAGCCATCGGCCAGGGGGCAGCTCAAACGTCGTATCCCCGCCGGCAAAGTTGACAACCACCAGCGCGCTCCGACCCGCATCCGAGATTCGTTCCACAGCGAAGATTCCAACGCCGAGGTCGTGAACGACCTGTCGAGAGCTGGGGTGAAACGCATCAGTGTGACGTCGGAACCCGAGCAGCCTCTTCATCCCCGCCAAGACCATTGCCTCCCGCGACGCCGGATCACCGAGACCACGCTCGACGTCAGCCAACTCGAGTCGGACACGGTTGAGGTCTCGTCCCTGCCCGGTTGATTCAAATGTGACCCAGTCATTTGACGAACCAAGCAGGCTGTGGGAATAGACCAGCGGTATCCCTTGCAATGCAAGTGCCGCCGCGTGTGTCGCCAGATGTCGAGAAATTGCGGCATCTTCAGAGACGCCGACGGCGCACAGGTCGAACCAAGTCGAGGCCAGCTCGTAGGGCTCGCGACCGCCACCAATCGTGTCGGCATGATTCACGACACCGCCCGCATCCACACACGCTTCGCACAGTCGGTCGACCTGCGTGGATCTGAGATGGCCGCTCGCCGGCCGCAACCCAACGCCATCGTGGGTGGCGAGAAAGTTCAAAAAGATTGAACCCTCTCGGGGTGCTTCCAATGCAGCGGCCCACTTCGTTAGCGGCGCGGTGTCGCCGGTCAACACCGCGTGCAACACGAGAGGCGGCAATGCGAACTGGTATACGGCATCAGCCTCGGGGTCGGCGTCGCTGCCGAAGTAGGCGATGTTGTCGGCCTGCTCCACATTGGTTTCCGTGACGAGCATGACATCCGGGTCGATCTCACTCAGGCAGTCCTTGAGCAGAGCGATCACTGCATGAGTCTGAGGTAGATGGATCGACGAAGTTGCATCCTGCTTCCACAAATAGGCAACGGCGTCGAGTCGCACAGCGGCCCCCCCCTGGCTGACATATTCGAATACTGCATCGAATTCCCCAAGCAGAACTTCCGGGTTTGTGTAGTCCAGATCGACTTGGTCGGGCCCGAACGTGGTCCAGACGTCGACTTCAGAGCCATCTGACCGTTGGAAACGGGTTGACAGTGGAGTTGATCTGGGCCGCACGACTATCGACAGGTCGACGTCGGGTCCGATCGTCTTGAACCAATCGCGTCGGTCCGATCTGCCGCTCAGGAACTCCTCGAACCAAGTGCTGCTGGCGGATAGATGGTTGACAACTGCGTCCGCCATCACATCAAGATGTGAGGACAGAGCGGCGAAGTCAGTCCAATCGCCGTATTCGCTCGCCAAACGGGAATAGTCGACAACGCTGAATCCACCGTCGCTCGACGACGGATGGATCGGAAGGACGTGAACGCCCGTGATCATCGGCTCCAACCACGATTCGATGAACTGACGCAACACCTTGAGGGTCGGCCGGTCGCCGTCACTGAATTGATCCGGATATGCGATCAGCCAGGCAGCAGATTCAGAGGGCGCTCTCGTCGTGCTGGATCGTCGCGCTGCATGTTGGGCAACCAGGTCATCGAGTCGAGGTAGAAGCGCGTTGCCAACCGGGCCGTAGAGCCCTGACAACAACCTGGCTCGACGCCTGATCGTCAGGCGTTTACCTCACCAGCGTCGACCGTGGAGGTCGGTACCTGATCGGCACCTGCCAGCGATCGCGCCTGCGCCAGGAGACGATCGAGCTCTTCCTGAGCAGCGGCCCAAGCCTGATAGTCGGGCGGGTCGGCCGACAATGCGAGGCGCGCCGCCGCCCTCTGTGCCTCGATCGAATCGAGAACAGACACAAGGTCCTGAGGCGTTGAAGGCGTTGAGGGCGTCGAAGGCGTGATATCGCCTGGATCGGCAGGCGTGCCTGGGGTGAGAGACGATCTAATCGAACCATCAATCACATCGCTGAAGTCTTCCCCCGGATAAAGCTGTGTGAGCGCATCGTTGAGATCTGTGCCCAGCGCGATCTGCTCACCCTCGCCGATCGCCGCGATCACGAACTCGAGTGTTGGCACACTGGTGCCTTCAGCCGCGACATAGAGCGGACGCAGCCAGAGAATCGAGTTGTCGATTGGCAACAACAAAAGATCACCGAACATGACCGTCGAACCAGAGTCGTTGAGCAAGGTCAACTGACTCGATATCGCGTTGTTTTGAGCAATCGCCGAAGCAACGAGAACCGGGCCCGGGGCCTGGGACCCCGTCACCTCATACGACACCAGGCGGCTGGAGCCGTCCGGGCGCGTCTCGCCGGCCACGAACGCCTCGAGCTCACGTCGGTCGTCGTTCTTGTCGAACGGAACGAAGCTGCGCATCGTTACGTACGAAGTCTCGGTCTCACCAGGCAGACGAAGGAGCGCATAATAGGGATCGATACGAGCTTCGCTGGTGGTGACCACACCGGTGTCGCTGTTGACGGTGGTGACCGCGCTTCCGCCGGCCTTCACCGAACGGCCCGGATCCTGCGCCACAGACCAACGACCAGTGCCGATGATGAACGCAGTGGGATCGCTGATCTGGTAGGTGGCCCACATGTTGGTCTGAATGCGGAAAAGGTCCTGGGGGTAGCGGACGTGATCCTGCAACTCCGCCGGCATCTGCGAATAGTCGGTGAACGACTTCGGGAATGCCGACCGCCATGCTTCGATAATCGGATCGTCCACCGGCATTACGTAAAGCGACACTGTGCCGTCGTACGAATCGACCACAGCCTTCACCGAATTGCTCACATAGTTGAAGCTGCCGCCGGCCAGACCACCGGCTCGCAGCCGGGAGTTTTCTACTTGCTGCGAGTAGGGATACCGATTGGTTGTGGTGTAGGCGTCGATCACGTAGAAGATCCGACCATCCACAATCACGGGATAGGTCTCGGAATCGAGCTTCAGGAACGGCGCAATCTTGGCTACGCGGTCTCGTACGTCGCGCACGTAGATCACGCGCGTGGAGTCGCCAACGAAATTCGAAATCAACGGATCGATCTTTCCGAATCTCAGAGCAAATGCCGCCTGCCGTATGAACGAGTTCATCTTCACACCGCTGATGCCCTCATAGCGGGTGGCGACATCGATGCCGGTGAGGCTGTCGACGTAGTCGACCTCATCGACGGTCGTGTTGACCAGGGCATATCCGGTCATGTTCTCGCCGTGATAAATCTGCGGCTGGGTCAGGTCGAGCGAAATCGTCGGGTCGACTTCGACCGGAAGTCCACCCACCAAGAACTCGGGCCGGCCCTCTGCGGTGGTGGTGTTGGCCTTCGCCAGCGCCACGCCGTAGCCGTGTGTGAGCCTCACGTGCTCGCGTTCCCAACTCAGGTTGTTGAGGCTGAGCTCGCGGGATGCCAGCAGGACTTGAGTGAGCTCTCCGTCGATCATGTAACGATCGGTGTCGAGAATCCCTGGGAACGTATAGAACTCGCGCTCCACCTGAACTCGTTCGAAAGTGGGGTCGACCACGGCGGGGTCGAGAAGCCTGGCGTTGCGCACCGTGCTGGCGCTTTCGTGAATCTGATCTGCCGCGAGGACATCGGTGTAATCGAATGCCGGTCGGGTGATGTCTTCACCGGGCACGAGATCGTAAGCCGTACGCGTGGCGTCGATGTTTCGTTGCGTGAACGCGGCCTCGCGAGTGGTCTCGTTGGGCTGAACCTGGAAACGCTGCACAAACGCCGGGTAGATACCACCCACGACAATTGCGACAAACGCCCACAGCCCAACTGCCAATGTTGGCAACACCCAGCCGCGTCGGCGGATGTTGACCACCAGCAGCACCACGGCGAACAGCGAAATCATCAGCAGCAGGTTGATCGCCGGCAGTTGCGCCTTCACGTCGGTGTAGAGAGCGCCATCGACAACACCGCGGTGCGACACGGTGAGCTCATAACGAGCAAGCCAATAGTCGGCCGCTTTCACCAACGCCAGCGCGGCCAGAATTGCCGACATGTGAACCTTCACCGCGGGGATCACCCGTTCACGGCCCACTACCTGAATACGAATACCGCCGTTGAGGTAGTGAGAAATGACCGTGATGATGAACACGATGACGATCGACGCGAACGCCCAACCCACTACGAAACTCAGGAACGGAAGCCGAAATACGTAGAACCCGATGTCCTTGTGGAACTGGGGGTCCTTGATGCCGAAGTCCTTGCTGTTGACGAACAACAGCCACGACTCCCACTGTGCATTCACGCTGGCCGCGGCCATGAGTGCAAACAAGGCCGAAGCAGTGGTGCGAATCAACCGCGTGTGGTCGTCGACCACCTCGTGATACCGAAGAAGCAGCTCTTCTTCAGGGCCGGGCTCTCTCAACGACGGTGCTATGCGGTCGGCAATCATCAGATTGCCCCACATCAAGACAAAAAAGATGCCTGCGAAGATCAGCGTGAGCACAATTTTGGCGCCCAAGACCCCTCTCCAGATTGATGTGAACCCGAGCGAATTGAACCAAAGGTAATCGGTGTAGAAGCTGGCGATTCCGCGAAGGGAAGTTAGCAACACGAAGAAGGCCACCACAGCGACCACGAGAATTACCCGCCCGCGTGTGCCAAATCGACTTCGTTCGCGGGGGGCATGATCTGGGACTGTATGCATCAGTAAGGAACCCTATCGGGCGCCTCTAGGTTGTCACCGGCACCAACTTGCATGTGCACGCCACATGAACCGGCGGGTGGGTGTGCCCGGTGGGGAATGCTTCACCGGTTTCGACCTCACCAGCCAGGGCATTGTCGGCACAGTCGGAGCCGCATGGCCCTGTGGGGTCGACCATCCATCGGACCTTTTCTGGACTCTGCGCGATCACGCAAAGCGCATCGACGGCAATGATCGCCGCTGCCGCCGCATCCGGCACACGCCTGGAGCGAGACTCCCGGTAGATGGCACGAACGGCGTCGGTCATCTCGCCGGCATCGGGTTCGTCGCCCTTGTCGCTGCGCCGAACGAACTCGGAGAGCCGATGACGTATTGGATCTATGGAGATGCTGTGAATCTGTGCCAGAGCCCCGAACAAGTCTGACACGTTGTCGGAGCCGGTCTGGACGGCGTATGACTCGAGCTCGGGAATGGCAACGTCGTCATAGGTTGCGAGGTGGCCTTCGGAATCCTCGACGATCTCTCGCAGGGCCTCGACGCCAATCCGTCTGATGCCGTCAAGAAGAGCGCCCTGCTCGTCGACGACCACCTTCTTGAGCACGCGGGCGGTTCGGGCCACGGCCTCATTGTGAATAGTCGAACTTTCGTCGACGGGCTCATCTTCCGGCTCCGTTTCATCTGAGGCCGCGCCGTGGTCGCTTTCGTCGGACTCATCTTCGATCTCGTCGGCTTCGACCTCGTTGTCAGCGCTCGACGATCGCAGCTTCGCGAAAAGGTCGTCCACCCCATCAGCATCGACCTCTTCGCCGGCCAACTCCTCTTGTGACTCCGGCTCCGCTTCCAGTTCCGGGTCGGGGTCGGGCTCAGGCTCAGGCTCGGCAACCTCGGGCTCCACGTCCGCTTCGGTTTGGTCCTCGACTTCGGCGTCGAAAAACTCGGGACGGTCGTCAACAACCTCGACAAGAGAATCGAGTTGCGCCAGCGATTCCACCTCGCCGGTATCGAACATGGGCTCGGGGCCCGGATCTGCGATGCCCTCCACCAGCGGATGCCCAACGAGATGGGCGGCCTCGATCTCAGATTCGAGCTGCTGGGCAGTCGGAACCATCTCGTCCTTGATTCGCAGTCCGGCCCGCTCAGCTGCCGCGCGTGCTTCAGGAACTGAGCTGGCAAGGTCGAACATGGCCGTGTCGAGGCTCTGCTGGACGACAGCGAGAGACTCAAGCAACCGATCCCGGGCCGCTCTCAACTGCTCGACCTGTGCGCGCCCCATCTGGCGTTTTCGAGACAGATCGCTGAGCATTCTCTCGCGAACGGCTTGGGCCTCGGCAACCATGTGTCGACCATGGGCGCGCCCATCCTCAGTCAGCGCCTCCGCATCTCGTTTGGCGCGCTCAACAATGTCTTGGGCTTCGGTGGTCGCTGTTGTGCGTGTGAGGTCGGCCGCGGCGATGGCCTCGTCACGAACTGCTAGTGCTTCGCGTTCCGCACGTTCGGCACGCTCGCTCGCAGCATGGTGAGCAGCTTCGATGACTCGGGTGGCCTCCGCCCCCAGAGCTTCCGCAATACGGTGAGCTTCGAGTTGATCGCCGACTTCGAGCGCCTCCGACTCAAGGGACCGCAGTCGTTGAAGCTCGCCTTGTTGGTCCCTGAGCGCCGTCGCGACCAATTTGAAGCGCGCCCTGACGGCGGATGGATCAAACCCTCTGCGGGTAAGCGGGAACGTCGCCGTCTCCAGACCCGTCGGGTCGAGGGAGTCGTCAGATGATCTCGGCACCTGCCAATCGTAGGTTCGCCGACCGCTCGTATCGGGTATGCCTGACCGGCCGACCCGACGAAGCAGACACGGCTATCGGGCGAGAGTCAGATCCGACACGTCGCCGCCGAGCCCCTCCAGCACCGCCAGAGCATCGTCGAGAGTAGCTACGCCCACTACCGGCATGTCTCCAGCGCCCTTGAGAGCGTCAGCCACTTCTCCCTCAGGGACCATGAATATTTCTGCGCCCGCCTCCCTCGCACCCACCGCCTTCTGTTCGGCTCCGCTCACATCGCCCACGATCTCTTCCAACGAGATGGTGCCGGTGACTGCCACGTTGTGACCGCCGGTGAGTTCACCTTCGGTCAGAAGATCGAGTATCGACAGTGTGAATGCGAGTCCGGCCGAAGGTCCGCCGATGTTTCCCGAATCAATCGAGATGTCGAACGGGAGCTCCGTCTGCGTTGCCCTCGTTCCCACGTCGCTGATTCCAATGAACGGTCGAGTCGGATCGTCGGGGTGAATCCCGAGCGTCAGCTGCACGTCCCGCGTTTCGTGTGTCTCGTTGTTTTCCAGCATGATGCTGACCTCATCGCCGGGTTTGTGAGCATCAAGGATCGTTCTCAGGGATTCAAAATCTGTGATCGGCGTTGAGTCGATCGCAACGATCACTTCTCCTATCTCCAACAACCCGGCCGCCGGGCCATCGCTGAGAACGTTGGCAAAGTTCACTCCAGTCTCATCAATCACATCGAATCCGAGGTGCTGGAACGCTACGAGAACTGCCGTTTCCTTGGAAACTTGCATCATCTGCAAGTTGAGTTGACGATTCTCGCTCGCGGATCTGGTTCCGAACAGGAGATCACGCGACAGAAGATCTTGGTGGGGATCACGTTCGGCATCGAGCCACTCGAGCACGGTGATATTCTCATCGACGGAGACTGTGGTGAAGAGAATCTTCCCCTTTGGCTCAATTACGTGTGAGGGGTCGATCATCACTCGCTGATCCACAGGCCTCGCCTTGCCCGGCCTGAGGGCCACAGGCGATCTATCGATGATGGCGGTGCCGGGAACCACGTTTCCCAACACCCCAACCGGGACGACGCTGATCAGGCCGACAAACAGGCCCAAAACGCCGGCAACTATTACCGTTGCCAAGATCCACCTTCGCCGATACCAACCCACCGATGCGGCCGTAGACACCTCCGGCGCTAGAATTTCTGTTGACGTGTCCAACTTGTTCATCGTTTCAGTACTCGTCCTAGCGGCGGGATTCTCGGCCTTCAACGGTCGTCGGCCCTCTTGGGCGCTTCAGCCTGCCACGGCAGATGCGCCAAGCCGACGTGGGGTCGGGCACAGATGGAGCATCACGGTGGCTGCGCTCACCACCGGGCCCGATCGCGACCGCGTCAACCCGATCATCGAGTCGATGCGAGCAATCGGCATAATCCACCATCACGTTCCACGTGCGGTGGTCGGCAAGAAGGCCTACGTGCGATGGTGGCAGAGGCTGCGAGCGATCATCACTCTAGGCGTGATCGTCCTGGCACTCGGAGTTGCTCTCGCTGCAGGAATCGGCATCATCATCCTCGGCGCTGGTTTTCTTCTGGAGCAAGCAATCGCCTGAAGGGCCGCCCAATCAGCGTCCGAACAATCCCCGACGCGGCCCATTCGTGAGTTGAGCATCCAACTCGGCGAGGTTGGGTTCGAGAGTACCGAACTCACGGAGCGGTGAAGACGACCGCGAAACATCGGCATCCGCGGGTACCTCGACCTTGAAAACTTTCCTCACCTCGAAGTTGACCGGTTCGAGTCGATAGAGCTTGGCCTCGGCCGATCCTGTCTCGTTGCAGACGCCCTCGAGATATAACGCAGCTCTCTCGATGTCTTCGAACTCGCTGTAGGAGGGCAAGTCCGCGACTCCATGCTGAATGACTATGTACGACACCGGAACACCTCGCTCTGACTCTTGGCTTCCAATCGGACGCTTTTCGCGTCGACTTGAGTTAATACGTCGATTCGACCCACTGGCCGGGTCTGGCCGAACCACTAGAGTCTCCGAATGGCCCACGACATAGCATCCGCCGCCGAACGGCGTCGTCTGGTCGGGCTGGCTGGACATGTCGGAAACGCAACGTTGGCCCGCCAACATCTCGAAGATCCGTCGGCTCCTGTTCGAGTAGCCGCACTTCGCTCGCTTGAACGCCTCGTCGATCTGAGTGCTGCCGAAATCGAGGCTGCACTGGTCGACGCCGACCCTTCGGTCAGGATCGCCGGTCTCGAAATTGCGGCCCCACGCTCCCAGCCTTCGATTATCGACTGTCTCGACGACCCGGATTCCGCTGTGGTCGAAGCTGCAGCGTGGGCGCTAGGCGAGAGGATCCCTCCCGCGGAAGGAACCGTCGCCAGACTGGCAGTCGTCGCCACCGATCACGAAGATCCTTTAGCGCGCGAGTCCGCGGTGGCCGCACTTGGCGCCATCGGCGACGAACGGGGATTGTCGGCAATTCTTGCTGCCACCCACGACAAACCAGCGGTGCGCCGCCGGGCCGTGATCTCGCTGAGCGCTTTTGAAGGGCCAGAAGTCGATGACGCGTGGCGCAGCGCCCGCACCGACCACGACCGTCAAGTGCGTGAAGCGGTAGAGGAACTGCTCGGCGTGGAGTGAGCTATTTCGACCACTGCGACATGAACAGCTGCTGGCCGATCTCGAACGATTCGATGCACGATCCAGCACCCAACACGACCGCCTCCAGAGGCGACTCGACAAGGCGCACCGGCACGGCAGTCTCGGCGGCCAACCTCACGTCCATACCTCGAAGCATTCCCCCACCGCCAACGAGATGGATACCTTCGACTATCAGGTCCTGAGCTAGGTCAGGCGGCGCTTGGGCGATGCAGCTCACCACCGAGTCGACCATCGCCCCGACCGGCTCAGCGATCGCTGTGCGGATCTCCTCGGGCGTGAGGACGACGGTCTTGGGCAGGCCACTCATCAATTCACGACCCCGCACCTCGGCCGACATTTCATCCTCGGTGACCGCCGCCGATCCGATGACCATCTTGATTTCCTCCGCGGTGCGCTCCCCGATCGCGATACCCCACTCGCGACGTACATGAGCCTGAATTGCGGCGTCGATGTCGAACGAACCGACTCTCACCGCTTCGAGCGCTACGACACCACCGAGCGAGATCAGTGCGGTCTCACTCGTGCCGCCCCCAATATCGACGACCATGTTTCCGATCGGTTCGCTGATCGGTAGATCGGCCCCGATAGCGGCGGCGACCGGTTGCTCTATAAGCCGGGCGTCGGCCGCTCCAGCTCGACGTGCCGCCTCTGTGACGGCCCGGCGCTCAACGGCGGTGATGGCCGACGGCACACAAATCACGACTCGCGGTCGGTTGAATCTGCTGACACCAACCCGTTGCAACAACAGACGAATCATTCGCTGGGTGACATCAAAATCGGTGATTGCGCCCTTACGCAATGGGCGCACAGCCACGATATAGCTCGGCGTCCGACCGATCATCTCCCAAGCTTCATGACCCATCGCGATCACATCGTTGTTTTTGCGGTTGAGCGCGATGACAGACGGCTCGTTGAGAACTATCCCCTCACCGCTCGCATATACGAGAGTGTTGGCGGTTCCCAAGTCGATCGCCAGGTCACGTGCCAGAAGTCAGGTCTCCTCGTCGGTTGTATCGAGCGTGACAATACCTCTCGGCGGCTCCCGCCTGACTCTGGACGAATCATTCGACAGCGCTCTCATTGCATCCTCGAACGGAATCGCCGGCCGACGACGATGACGCGAGATCAGGTGGAGCAGCCAGAGGAGCACCAAACCAATGGTGCACGCGATGATCGCACCGACAAGAAACACGACCGCACTACTCATTTGTCGACTTCAACTATGTGTTGCGGCTCAAGGCCCCAAGATGTGCCACCCGACCAAGTCTCTCGCTTCCAGATCGGCACCGTCGATTTGAGCGTGTCGATTGCGTAGCGTGCCGCTTCGAATGCCTCTCCGCGGTGGGGAGACGACACCACAATGACGACTGCTGACCCGCCAATGGGGACCACCCCTACGCGGTGCAGCATCGCCACACGACCCAAACCTGGCCAGCGGGCCCTCACCTGCTCGGCGATCTCGCCGAGCCGGGGCACGACCTGCTCTTCATAAGCCTCATATTCGAGAACTTCGACATTGTCTCGGCCGTCGGCATGATCTCGCGCAGTGCCGTTGAACATGACCACGGCACCGCATTGCGGTAGTACCGCCCATTCGGTGGCAGCGCCGATCGGAAGAGGCTCGTCGCTGATCGCCAGCCACGTGCTGTCGTCAGGTGGAATTAGCACTGCGCCATCGTAGGGCGTAATGTGCTGCTGGCAGGCACCAGCGGTCGCTGCGAGGGGCGCGGCCTCCAGCCGTGACCCCTTAAGTAACCTCGCGTTTTGTGGAAGACGGAGAAGCCGAAAACTATGAGCGCTCTGCTGGATGGCCTCTGCCGCCCGACGATCGACTCTGGAGACATCCATCGGAGATGTCCGCATCCGTAGACGCCAAGAAATTGTCGAGCCGCAGTGTCATTTTGGTGTCTGCTCTTAGTGGCGCCCTGCTGATGGGTGCACTCTGGGTCAGTCTTGGGGGAACGACGAGAGTCCGGGTCGCCACCGAACGGGTGGCATTGATCCCTGTCGAATCGGTGGCCCCAAGGGTTACGCCAGCCGAAGAGTGGAGCCGGGCGGTCACGGAAATCGCCCAACCATCCACAGCTTCGGTCCGTTTGGCTGACGATCCAACGATCGTAGCCGCGGCCTTTGCAATTCGCGATGGCGGATATTTGGTGACCAGCACCAGCGCGCTTGACGACGCCAACACTGTGATTGTTGTGATGTCGTCTGGCCAGACCAGCACTGCCACTGTTGTCGGTTCCGACCACGCGACCGATCTCACCGTTCTCAAGATCGACGGCAAAATTGCCGCCGTAGTTGTGTCCGACCGAGACGGCCCCGCTACGGGCGACAGCGTCGCTGTTGTCGCCCCGCGGGGCGCTCCCGAGACAAAAATCGTGACGGAGCTGGCCGCCACGAGCTCCACATCAAAAGGATATTTATTGGTCGGCGTGATCGCTCTTGATGGCACCATTGGCACCGTTCTGCCGGGTAGCCCCGCGGTCGATACAACCGGCGCGGTCGTTGGGATGATCGTGTCGACTGCCAGTGATGCCCCAGCCGCAGTGATGCCGATCGGGTTGGCCAGGTCGATGGTCAACGATCTGATTACCAACGGCCGTATGTCTCACCCGAAGGCTGGCATCACGGCGCGCGACATCCAGGCTTCTGACCACACCACACTGACGGCAGGAGCGTTCGTCGTGTTAGTTGAGCCGAATGGCCCCGCAGCCGACAGCGGGATGTTGGTGGGAGACATCGTGGTTGATGTAGACGGCAATCCAGTAACAACAATGGCCGCAATGGTCGCCGAGATCATGAAGCACCGGCCCGGAGACCGCGTCGATTTCGTGGTGATGCGCGGCGCCAAATCCGTCGTCTGCCGTGTAGCGCTACGAGAGTCCGACTCTGCCGGATGACCCACTGATCGACAACGTAACGGCGTAGTCGAGTGGGATCAGCGTCTGCGGCGCAGTCTCCAAAGGGCCACAGCAGCCGCGGCCGATACGGCCAATATCGCACCGGCCGTCACCGCCAACGCGAGCTCCTGACGCTTTTGGGCCGGCAAGCGATCGAGCGGCCCGGCCTCATGCGACACCACCCACGCCTCTTCGTTGGAATATTCGGGGCTCCAACCGATCGCTCGCATCCGATCGTTGGACACGACCCATGAGTTCGACGTGTAGGGAACCACGCCGGGCGGAGTTGGCGACAATCCGGCCTTCCATCTCACCATCGCCAAGCCCCGAGCCGCCCACTGGGGGACACGAACCCTCGGCGCAGGTCCCTCTAGTTCGCGAAGCGAGTCGGGCGGTATCCATCCGTCGGGGGCCACGTTGGCCACCCCATCGAAGCGCGACACCACCACATCGACAATGGCTGACGCCAAATCGTCGGCGTGGAGATACTGAACCGGCGGATCACCTTGCGCCGCCACCCCGCGCCTCGCCGCGTGCAGAACACGGGCCAACTGTCCCAGATCATCGTCTGACACAACTGCGGTCGGCCTCAAGATTGCCACACTCGCCGAATTGCTCTGGCGCCACTCGGTTGCGAGTTGTTCGACCTTTGCCCTGACTGAAGCCCAAACGAAATCAGGGTTGGGTCGAATCGGTGCAGATTCAGTGATCGGAACGGGGTTGGAATGCCAGGCGCCGTAAACCATCGCAGTGGACAGCACCACCACATGGCTCACTCCGACCTCCGACGCCGCATCGAGCACCCTCCGAAATATCGCGACATCCAGGTCATGGGCCGACGGTCCGGCGTCCTCCGGAGAAGTAGAAGAAGCGAGGTGCACGATTGTGGCCGCTCCGGCAAACACCGTGGTGAGGTCGTCCGCCGCGAGATCGATTCTCTTCGAGTCGATATTCATCGCGTTTGCGGGCTGACCGACCTTGTCGAGGGCCAAGACCTCAATGTTGGGATCTGCGGCCACCAACCGCGGCAACACTCGTCTACCGATCGATCCGGCTGCACCTGTGACGACAACGCGCAATTCTCATCCCCTCGTCCTACGGGCCACCCGCTGAGGAACGGCCCGTGCACTCATCTACCATGCCGCTATGAGCGACCCCGTTCCACCCGGGAACGACCCATTTGGTAAGATTCCGTTCCTGGGCGAGATTATGAAGATGATGCAAGGGCAGGGCGGGCCGTCGCGCGACGCCCCTCGCCAGATTGCCTACAGCATCGCCAACCAGGGTCAGACCGAGGGCAATGTAGATCCGACCGACCGGATGGCCGTCGAACAGTTGGTGCGGGTAGCGGAGCTTCAGGTCGCGTCCACAACCGGCCTTGATCTCGCAAGATCCGGCCCGGTCAAGGTTGAAGTCGTCAACCGATCACAATGGGCAGACCGGACCATCGACGACTACCGACCGCTGTTCGACGCTCTCTCCGAGTCGCTCTCACCGGATCTCGACCAAGTCGACGATCTCCGCACCGACGATCCAATGACGTCGATGCTGGCGGGGCTCAGCAAGATGTTGGCCCCGATGATGTCGAGCATGACTGCCGGCACGATGGTGGGAAATTTGGCTCGCCGCACCCTCGGTGGATACGACCTCCCAGTTCCGAGGCCCGTCGACAAACCCCTGCTGATCGCACTTCCCAACGTCGATGAGTTCGGCACGGAATGGTCGCTGGAACGCGACGACCTTCGACTTTGGGTGTGTCTGCACGAGGTCACCCACCATGCCGTCATGGGCGTGCCCCACGTGCGGCAACGGATGACCGAACTTCTCTCCAGACACGCCGCAGGGTTCTCATCCAACCCTGAATCGATCGAAGACAAGCTCGGTGGATTTAATCTCACCGGCGGCCCCGACGCGTTGGCCGAACTGCAATCGCTCATGGGCGACCCCGACACCATTCTCGGTGCGGTGCGCTCACCCGAGCAAGACGCCTTACAACCCGATCTGACTGCGCTTGTCGCCACGATCACCGGATTCGTCGACCACGTGATGGACACCATCGGAGACAAGCTGATCGGCTCCTACCCGATGCTCACGGAGGCTCTGCGCCGGCGACGTGTCCAGGCCGACAAGGCCGACCGGTTCGTCGAGAAGATTCTCGGTCTCGAACTCGACCGCGCCCAGTACGAGCGCGGCAGCGCGTTCGCATCCGGAGTCGTGGAACGCGCTGGCGAGGCCGGCCTAGCGAGATTGTTTGCCGAACCCAGCAATCTGCCGACGCCAAATGAAGTCGATGCCCCTGGGCTATGGCTGGCCCGAATCGATCTCGCTGTCTGACCCGGGTTCGGGATCGACCACCACGCCCTCAACTGACGAAATGTAGGGGCTGGGTGTCGAGCTCCATGAAGCGCTGGCGTGCCATTCGCCAGCCGACGATGGCGGACTGGGCTGAGACGGACGAAGGTCTTCATCGGTGAGTTCGTCTCCCACCGGATTTTCAAGTTCAGTCGTTGGATCGACGCCGGTCTCGTCAATGGGCGCATCTTGAGTCGTGCCGCCGCCGTGAGGCCATCGGAAATGGGGCTTTTTCAAGTAGCCATTTCTCACCCCGGTCTGCACCCCGGATTTGACAATTGCACCAACAGGGCGGCCCACCATGTATGACACAAGTGCCAAACCAGCAGCAATCGCCACTGCTGCCGCTCCGACCGGGGTATTGAGCGGTATCACTGCCGGAAAGAAGGCACCGACCACCCACGCGATCTGGAATCTGGCCTCGAATTTCGAGAAGGTGCGGCCGTAATTGGCGTCGGGGGCGTCGCGTTGTACTAGCGAGTCGAACGCCAACTTGCCTGTAGTGGCGGAGATAGCGACGGTGAACGACAGCAGAGTCGCTCCCGAAAGGCCCCCGGCAAATGCGGCAAAGATGCCACTCACAACGGTGGCCAACAAGACCCCCTGGAGCATCCTTTCCTCGTTGAAACGACTGCGTAGGCGCGGAGCGAATCTGGCGGCCAGGACCGCGCCGGCGCCGGCCCCGGCAAGAACCACGCCGAAATGCCATGCGGGAGCGGATGGATCGCCGGTGATGTCGATGCCTCTCACTGTCGCCGCGGCACCACCGAGAGCCGCACCCTGCGCCCCGACGTCGAGCCCGTCGCTTCCGCCACGGAATTCGAACGCCAACAAGAACGTGACGAAGCCAACGATTCCTCGCAATATGGCGGTGGCCGACGCCGCGAGGATCACGGCCCGATCGCGCAACTCGGCCCGTTCCAGATCAGCGGGCGGGCCGGCAGCCACAACAATTCGTGGCAACTTCGATGCGAGAACCGTGGCCACCAGAAACCCGAACGTGGCGACCGAAGCCGCGCCCGCCGGACCCGCGATCAATGATGCGATTCCGGAAATCGTCGCTCCGAAGATCCCGGCCGTCGCCGATATCAACGACAGTCGACTGTTGAGCGTGACGAGATCTTCCCCATTCGTGCTGAGCTGGGGAACGAGAGCACTCTTGGCAACCGCGTATCCCTTCTGCATCACCAACAGACCGAACGCCTCCGGGAACAACAGCAGCGAATCGAAATGTCGCGAGATCATGAAGGCCAGCGCCACGCGGCCAATTACCGTGACGACAATCATGACCCTTCGGCCGCCCCGAAGACGATCGATGGCTGGTCCGATGAGCGGTGTGACCACAGCAAACGGCGCCATCGTGACGAGGAGATACAGGGCTACCCGCCAACGGGATTCCTGAGGGCTGATCGAGAAGAAGATCGACCCTGCCAATGCCACAGCGATCGCTGCATCGGAGGCGGCCGCAGCGGCATGAACACGAGCCAGGCGCATAAAGGGCGTAATGATGAACCCCTCTGCCCCTACGGCGCGCCTGACCTGGTTCGGTCGGCGCAGCGACTGCCAGCCTGACTCATTCATTTGGCCATCGTAGGGCCGTGGCGCCAGGCAGATGATGTCGTAGAAGGTCGGCGTCTCGCTCGTAATCGAGCACCCGCAGCGCTCGCTTCGGCTTGACCCACTTCGCCTCGTCGACCTCACTGTTGGTCCGGAATGAACCTGACCTCACAGTCATTAGCCAGTAGACCACCGCCTTGGACCGATTCTTGCCATCCTGATAGATCATCAACGGCAGCCGTTTACCTAGCTCACACGATCGGCCAGTCTCTTCGAGAACCTCTCTCAGGGCGGTCGACGACAGCGATTCGCCTTTCTCAAGCTTTCCCTTGGGCAGTGACCAGTCGTCGTAGCGAGGCCGGTGGATGATCAGGATTTTCAGCCCAGATTTGGACTGGCGAGTCACCACTCCCCCTGCCGCCCAGACCTCGACTTCAGGATGATCAATGCGAAGTTCTCCGAGAAGGTCAGACACTCGACCGAGCATTCGCAATCTGTTGCATGCGTTGGTGGGTGTCAATTGCCGCGGGGCCCAAGCGTTTTGTCCAGGTGCCACCGCCGTCGAGTGTCCATGCCAGCCTGTCGTCGGTGAGCTCGACCTGACAGAACTCGAGCAAACGCCCGACCAGCGATGGATCTTCCACCCTGACCAGGGCCTCAACTCGCCGATCGAGGTTGCGATTCATGAGATCGGCCGAACCCATGTAGGTGAGCGACTTATCGGGGCCGGCACCGTTGGCGAAATGGAAAATCCTCGAATGTTCGAGATATCGCCCGATGATCGACCTCACCCGAATTCGTTCCGACAGCCCGCTGACTCCCGGCCGAAGGCTGCAAATGCCACGGACGATCAGCTCGATGTCGACACCAGCGGATGACGCTTCGTAGAGCTTCTCGATCATCTCCTCGTCGACCAGACTGTTCATCTTCATGATGATGTGCCCTCGCCCCGACTCGATTTCGGCATCCACCAGTTTGATCAGCCCTCGCCGGAGATGTTCTGGTGCCACGAGCAGGCGGCGATAATCGATCGAGTGTCCGTAACCGGTGAGCGAGTTGAACAGATCTGACAAGTCGGCGCCAAGCGCCGGCGATGCAGTGAGCAGGCCCAGGTCTTCATATATTCTCGCGGTTCGATGGTTGTAGTTGCCGGTGCCAACATGGCAGTAGCGGCGAATGCCATCTGGTTCGTCTCTTACGACCATCGCCACTTTGGTGTGGATCTTCAATCCCACAATCCCGTAGGCCACGTGCACGCCGGCTTGTTCGAGCCGCTTGGCCCAGCCGATATTGGCAGCTTCGTCGAATCGGGCCTTGAGTTCGACCAACACCGCTACTTGCTTGCCGCGTTCGGCCGCGGTGATCAACTGATCGATGATCGGGCTATCTCCGCTAGTGCGGTAGAGGGTGAGCTTGATGGCCAGAACCGACTCATCCAGAGCGGCTTGACGAACGAACTCGACCACCGAACTTCCGAACGAGACATAAGGATGATGGACGAGAACGTCGCCCTTACGCAGGACCTCGAAGATGTTGACCGGCTCATCATCCGCGATGAGCAACGGCTCGGTGATGCCATGCCACTCCGGCCACCGCAGTTGCGGTCGGTCGAGTGAGGCGACGGAGAGAAGCGACCTCGGCTCCAATGGAATGGAATTTCGATAAACATCAGCGGCCGAGACATCAAGCTCGCGGACCAGAAGATCGAGCACCTCGTCAGATATGTCGGCGGCTACTTCGAGCCTCGCCGCTCGTCCGAATCGGCGACGACGAAGCTCCATCTCGACCATAGCGAGAAGGTCGTCGGCCACTTCGTCTTCGAGCGTGAGGTCGGCGTTTCTGGTGACGCGAAAGGCGTGGCACTCGAGCATTTCAGTGCCTGGGAAAAGTTGGTCGAGGTGCGCGGCTATGACCTGTTCGAGCGGCACAAATCTGGCGCGATCGTCGATGCGGACCCAACGATCAAGGGTGGGCGGCACCTTGACCCGGGCGAACAACCGACGACCGTCGACAGTGTCCTTGAGCCGAACAGCAAGATTGAGCGAAAGATCGGAGATGTATGGGAACGGGTGTCCGGGGTCGACCGCCAGGGGCGTGAGAACCGGAAATATCCGCTGCCGGAATCGCAAAGACAGGCCTTCGCGTTCGGAATCGTCGAGGTCTGCCCAGTCGATAAGTTCAATCGACTCCGCCATGAGGGCCGGCATCACGTCTTCGAGATAGCAGCGTTCATGGCGCGCCAGAAGCTTCTCGACCACGTCGCGTATCTCCGCGAGTTGCTCGCTTGGAGATCGACCATCAAAGGTTCGACGACTGATTCCAGCGGCGACCTGATCGTGAAGACCGGCGACTCTCACCTGAAAGAACTCGTCGAGATTGGCCGAGAAGATCGCCAAGAACCCGAGACGCTCAAGGAGCGGGACCGTCGGATCCTCCGCCATATGCAGGACTCGAGCATTGAACGCCAGCCAACTCAACTCGCGATTGAGATACAGAGTGTCGTTCAAGTCGTATCCGCCGACCGTGTCGGGGGCGCTTGGCGCAGCCGTGTCTTCGAACCGGTCGGAGAGGCTCATACCTCGCATCCGAGCGGCCGGCGGGGGTTCACCGCTGAGAATCTTCCTCGGGGTAGCCGAGGTCCCATTTGACTGTGATGTTTTCGCGCTCGCCATCGCGATTGACTCGTTCGCGATTCCGGCGGAACTGCGGATCGTGCGGCGGCAGGAGCATCAGACGGGCGTTGATTCGCGACCGAAAGGCGTCGATCACTTCTCGCTCGCCGAATACGCCGCGTATTTCCCAGTGGGGGGCCACCGGGCCGAGATAGACGATTGTGATCTCAGCGATCGGGGCTTCGTTCCCGACGTCAGCTGTGTCTGTCATGTGAGCTCCTGGCTGGGCTGATCAGCGAAAGTCAGCGGATTGGTAAGTGTAGCCGCCATGTTTCGGCCCGAGAATCAGCCATCACGACCTTTACGGGAACTTTCGACTCCGTGTGAACGTAGTAGCGGTGTGCGATCGGGCGGTTGGGTGACGATCTCGACCTAGGAGAAGCCAAATGGACACCAAATGGATGGCTGATGGCAATTGCGCCAGGCAACCTCCCACGACCTTCTTCCCCTCCGATGGGGTAGGCGTGGAGGTGGCTCGCCGAATCTGCGAAGGATGCCCTGTAGGCAATCGCTGTTTGGAGTACGCCTTACGCAATCGCATCGACCACGGTGTGTGGGGCGGTTGCAGTGAACGTCAGCGCCGCCGGATCATCAAATCACGGCGCGAGAGCGAGGCGGGTGCCTCTGCGGTGGTCTGAACAGACCATCGCGAGGTCTCTCAGGCGTCTTTTTCTTTTTCGTCTTCGTCGTCGGTCGAGTCGTCGTGGAGACCTGACTTGAATTCTTTTTGCGCCTGACCGAGCGACCGCGCCAGCTTGGGGAGCTTTGCGCCGCCGAACACCAAGAGCACGATCAACAAGATGACGAGCAGTTCGGGGGTTCCGAGGTTCATGTAGCGAAGCGTAACCCCACGCCTGTCGAGTTGGGACCAAGGGGCCACCCGAGCGGGGTGGCGGCCTGAGAACGAACCTTTCAGGCGATGACCACGACTTGCTGAGCTGCGGTTCTGGCCAGAGCACGCTGGCGCCTGATCCTGCGGCGCTCGCGCTCGCTCATTCCGCCCCAGATACCGAACTTCTCTCCGTTTTGAAGCGCGAACTCAAGACAATCTTCGCGAACAACACAGCCCCTACAGACGTCTTTGGCTTCACGGGTGGATGCGCCTCGTTCTGGGAAGAAGAGATCGGGGTCGACGCCGAGACAATTGGCCAGATCCTGCCAAGATTTCTCGTCTACCTGTGTGTCGAGTTGAATCGCCATTGAGTAATCCTCCGGTTGGGTTGACCGGATCAGGCTTGATCCCCTCGGCCAACTGCCACGCGAGTAATTACATCACTGTAGTACTCGAATGTAAAGGCCGGACCTCCTTCAATAGCCGGTAATTCTCAGATTTGGCTACTGGATCCGAGCAGGATCTCGACATCATCAGCCGGCGCTGGTCGAGCCAGATAGAACCCCTGCCCCCTCTCGCAACCAAGCTTCAAGAGTTCACGCTGTTGCAAGGGAGTCTCGATGCCTTCGGCAACCACGTCGAGGCTGAGAGCGCTTGCCAGCGCTATGACCGATGCGACGATCGACGTGTCATCGGAATCGACTCCAACTCCGGCGACAAAGCTCCGGTCGATCTTCAAAATGTCGACCGGCAATTTCTTCAGGTAGGCAAGCGACGAGAATCCGGTGCCAAAGTCGTCAATCGCGAGCTTCACTCCGAGGTTGTGGAGACGAGCAAGAATCGCCTCGGACTCATCGATATCGTCCATTATTGCCGTTTCGGTCAGCTCAAGACACAGCCTCTCGGCCGGAAGCCCTGCTGCTTGCAGAGCATCCTCGACCTCCGCCACCACTGCTGGCCGCACCTGCCTGGCCGACAAATTCACACGGATGATGATGTCGTGTCCCTGCGCGATCCACGCCGCGGCCTGCCGCGTGGCAACACCGAGCACCCACCTGCCCAGATCGACAACAATCCCCGACTCCTCGGCGACATCAATAAATGCCCCAGCGGTGAGCAGACCCAACTCCGGGTGTCGCCATCTCACCAACGCCTCAGCTCCGACGATCGCACCGGACGACATGGTGATCTCCGGCTGGTAATGCACCTCAAGCTGGCCATTCTCAATTGCCAGACGAAGGTCGGTCTCGGTTCTCACACGATCAAGAACGGCCTCACGCATAGACGAGTCGAACCCGGTCCAACGGTCACGACCCGACGATTTCGATTGGTACATCGCCGAATCGGCGTGCCGCAAAAGATCGTCGATGCTGTCTTCTGGTTGTGGGATCGCGATACCGATGCTGGCAGTCGGGAACACTTCCAAGTCACCCATTTGGGTTGGCTCACGCAACAGCGCCAATAGACGATCAGCCACTGCGGAGGCCGTTGGCATGTCGGCCGGGGAAGTGAGCAGGATCGCAAACTCATCGCCACCGAGTCGACAGAGCAGATCGCCGGGTCGCAGAGACAATCGAATCCGATCGGCGCACACCACCAGAAGTCGATCTCCGACGCTGTGGCCGAGAGAATCGTTCACGACTTTGAAGCGATCGAGATCGAGCACCATCATCGCGTCGTCGCGACTTTGCTCCAAGCGTTGGTTGGCCTGTGTCAGGAACATCCGTCGGTTCGGAAGCCCGGTGAGTTCGTCGTGGGTGGCCTGCCATTCGAGAAGCTCACGGTGGCGTCGCACCTTGGTGATGTCTTCCACGTACGTGAGTCGATATGGGTGACGTCTACCTGGAAGAAAAACGGGGGTTGACTGGAGACGGCCCCACGCCACACTTCCATCGGGCCGGTCATAGCGAATCTCAAGCGTGACGTGGTCCTCATCAGGCCGGTTCTCTTGGCGATCAGTGCAGTAGACGGCGTCATCCTCGGTGAGGACGTCGTGAAGATCGGTGTCCTGCAACTCAGCGAGTGTGGAACCAGTGAGGTTCTCATACGCGGAATTGCACGTGATCAAGTTCATGTGAACGTCGCGCATCGACATGGCGATCGGCGCATGTCCGATAGCTGCTGAGAACCATGCCTCGGCCGTCATCCTGCCATCGTGTTCGGTGAGCATCGACAGGGCAGACTTCAGATAGTCAACTTCTGCTTCGTCGAATAATTCGAATCCCGGGCGCGACACCAACAGATACATGGCACTGGTGTCGCCGGCAGCCCGACCGGCGACTGCCACGGAGCGATCTCCGGTCGGCGCTATTGCCGACATGATGTCAGGCAGCGGGTCCGGCGCGGACGGCAGTGTCCACTGACCCAAAGTCGGGCCGGCCTCAGAAAGCTGGAAGTTCACGTCCCGCGGAAACAGGGCTTCAGTAAATTCAGTTGGCACTGGCTCAACCAATTTGGTACCCGCATGGTTGATCAGCGTGAGCTCAACGCCCGTGTCGGTGTGATCCACCCGGCACAGCAGGGCCATATCAATTTCTGCGGTGCCACACAGGGTCTTGAACGCGTCATCTGTGGCCGAGGGGTCGCGGGAGGTCGTTCTCACCAACCCAGCTGCCAACTCACCGAGTCGTTTGTCGAGGGCGAGTTTTCTCACGACCATCGACTCTGCAGATATTCGGGTTCGCATTTGCAAAATCAATGCCGCCAACGAGTCGAGAACCGCCTCGATGACCTCCAACTCTGGGGCGGGAACGTGATCGCGGTCCAGCTCCAGTACGAGGCCACCCACCAAATCGGAACCGAGAATGAGTGGCGCCCCGATGACGGTCTGCGTCGGACTTGAATCTTCGAGTTGGATGATCCCAGCCTTCGCGAGACTGGACACGGCCATCGCATCTGGATGGTTCAAAGAAAGGAACGGCACGCCACGGACCGGTAGGTCGCGGTCGACTTCACTTCTCCAGACTTCGCCGCGATGAACTGCAGACCCGCCGCCGTCGACATCCCAGAGTTCGAGGCTGGACGCTCCGAGCAGATCACCTACATTTGCCAACGCCTCGGGAAGTGGGTTGATCTTGTCACCTACCGCAACGTCGATGAATCGAAGCAAGATGCCGTTCATCACCAAGTCGGCTCTGCGCCGCATTTCGGACAGCCGTTCGGCACTGAATCGTCGGTGCAACTGAGCGAGGATTCCGCACCAAGATCTCAGAACGGCGATCGTCTCGTCTGTGATCGGATTCGACTCGGCTGGCAGGGCCGTTAGAAATAGGATGTCGTCTCCGGTCACGCGAATCGGTAATGCAACCAGTAGACGCCCGCCCGACGCCAAGTCGACGTCGCTCGGCACTCGCCACGAAATCGGTTCGGTCGAGTTTCGGATCTCGCGAACTATTGCATGGTCAAACCCGATCGGCACCAAGTGTGAGATCGCGAACTCGCCCGGCCCAACCACCTCGGAAGCGCACCGAGACTCTCGACTTCCTTGTTCGACTTCCCATACTGCGACCGACGCGAGATCAAAGTATGACCGAAGCGATTCCAGAGCCGGTTTGATCGCAACCCGCGCCCCTGTGGAATCAGCATTCAGTAGCCACTTTGACATCTCGGCGAGAATCTCATTGATCCGTTGCTCACCCTGTCGGCGGCGATCCACACTCAAACGACGGCGTACGTGTCCGACAACGTCGGCGATGGCGCGTACTGCGTGGATTTCATCGTCACACCATTGTGTGCGCTTGGAATCAACTAGAACCAGCGATCCCAAGGCATCCACTGGCCCGCGAACGGCCGCCATCAACGCTTTGTGCTCTGAGTCGCTGGATGAGTCAGGGCCGATCATTCCGGCTACCTGATCCGACCCAACAACGTCCCAGCCCCTCGACTCGAGTGTCGAGATGTCGCCCGCCTCGATCGACACGCCGTCGAGTTCGTGTATTCCCAAGGGATCGCACGACTTGCGACAAACGGCACAGCCGTCCTCGTAACTCCAGAGCGATGCGTGTTTCAGCGCGAAATAGTCGACCAGGGACTGCAACGTGTTGTCGAGCTTTTCATCGATGTTTGCGACTTTGGCATCGACAAAGCCAGCCGAGATTCCCGCCGTTAGTGCCTCGAGTGACAGGCGTCGTTTAAGCGCGTGCTCCTCATTGACACGCTGGGTCAACCGTCGAATCAAGTCCGCTACTGTCCGGATCGCCGAAACTTCACCATTGGTCCAACGGCGTCCGTCGAGCCTGCCAATGGTCAAAACACGTCGGTCCGAGTCGGAATCGCCAATCGCGACTTCCAGCCTCACCCCGTCGTCAGAGAATGGGAGCAAATGATCGGCTACTGATTGTCCTTCCCCCACGAACGTGTAGTCACCAGAGCTGAGCGAGTCTGAGTCATCCACATCGAAACGGCGATCACCACCATCACGGATTGCTACGTCCTTGGCTTTGAAGAACCCGCGGATCGCGTCGAGGATCAGGACCTCAGACTCAATTCGTGTGTCGAAGGTTGTCTGTGCCGAGATTTCACGAACCTCGTCGACTAGATCAAGCAAGGCCTCATGGCGTGCCAATTCCTGATCCAAGCGAAGCCTTGTGACCAGATGGAAAATCAGCTGAGGCATCAATTCCGCGGCTGCTATTTCCTCATCTGTCCACGTCCTGCTGCTGGACGATCGGAATGCGACCACGCCGGCGAACCTATCGATACTCCCCATGGGAACGATCAAGAGTTGCCCCGCGTCGGGAAGGTTGGCCTCAAACTCTCGACCCAGGTCCGCGCCCTTGATGAACAAGTGACCGCGTCCTTCCAGATCACGTTTGAAATCGAGCTTGGTGCGGGTCACCACCGGAGTTACACGACTCGATTGATCGGCGAGAACGGCGGCAACCATCTTGTAGCGCCCACGATCGGCGGCCCGCCAGACCGACAGAATGTCGACATCGAAATACTCACGACAGCGTCTCAGTACTCCTACCAGCCCTGAAATATCGGATGGATCTGCCTCCATTGCCAGGCGCGCGATTTCCGCGGTGAACTCGTATACGCCGTTGGCGACCGAATCAATCGACGGGCGCGGATGATCGGAGTCCGCGATGGTTCCATGGTGATCTGGAGATGTATTGCCGCTCACAGTCCTTCTATCGGCTGAATTCCTCGAGTGTTTACGCTGTCACTCAGAGTCTTCTTCAGCGGCGACCACGCAAGAGGCTTCTCTTGTTGTCGACGAAGTCGACAAGCACGTAGTCGCCAAGGTCCTGGTTGGTGGTGAAAAACGCCCTACCACCATTGAGTCTCGACACTTCCTCGATGAAATGTGTGAGGTAGTGAGTCGCATCAAGCACAAACGTGTTGATGCGAATGTCGTCACGTGTGCACTTCGCCACCTCGGCGAGAGTCAGGTCGACCGTCTCCTGCGTTGGCGGGTAACTGAAGAACGGCTCACCCGACGCCGTGATGTGAGCCGTCGGCTCGCCATCGGTGATCATGATGATCTGTTTGGTGCCCGACTGGCCAGCGAGCATCCGACGGGCCAACTGAAAACCATGCTGCATGTTGGTGCCGTAGACGTAATCCCATGACACCTCCGGTAGGTGCTCAGGTTTGATCTCCCGCGCCACCTCCGAAAATGACACCAGCCCGAAATAGTCGCGCGGATACTGGCTGGTGATGAGGGCATGCAGGGCCATCGCCACCTTCTTGGCCGGTAGGAAGTTTTCCCGCATCGGCATCGACAACGAGAGGTCGAGCATCAAAACTGTCGACGACCTCACCTGGTTTTCCGTACGTTCGATCTCGAAGTCATCGGGATGGAGCCGGATCGGAATTCCACCGCCCGATCGAGTCACCGCATTTCGCAGAGTCTTCTCGATACTCAAATTGAAGGGGTCGCCAAACTCGTAGGGCTTGGTATCGAAATCGCGTTCATGCCCCTGACCAACCCGCCGCATTTCATGTTTGCCGAGAGCATCGGCCGACATCTTCTTGAACAACTCTTCGAGCGCACCGTTGCCGATTCGACGAATCGCTCGGGGGGTCATCTCGTAACGGCCCTCTCGATTCTCAATCAGGCCGGCCTCCTCGAGCATTCGGGCCACTTCAGCCATGCGTTCGAGGCTCTCCGCCGACTCATCGCCGAGCAGATCGCGAGCTCGATCTATGTCGACCTCAGCCAACGCTCCGGGGTTGGTGGCACCGCGGAGGAGATTGTCGAGCTGGTCGATGTCGCCCAACTCCCCCATCATGTCGACCGCTTCGGGTAGATCCAGAGGATCCATCCCCTGGAAGTCGTAACTGCGACCCCAACCCTCACCGGGGAACTGACTCCTGAGATTGTCGGAGAGTTGATTCATCTGCCATTGCAGATCCATGTCGCCCATCAACTGATCTGAGAGTTCCTGCAGTTGGGCTCGCTGCTCAGGAGTCATCGAGTTGAGCATTTGTTGCATCGCGGCCATTCGTTGGGCCATCACTTCGAGAAGTTCATCAAGCGTCTGGGGGTTCTCGGGAAAGAAATCTCCGAAGCGGTCCATGAACCCATCAAAATCCGGCTCCTTGCCGGCAGCACGTTGCTCGAGCATTTGATTGAGCTCGGCCAGCATGTCCTTGACCCGCTGCATGTCTTCGGGTGACATCGTGTCGACGCCCTCGGCCATCTGGTCGAGGTACTGCTGCATTACCTGTTCACGCAGCTTCTCGACCAGTTCCTCGAACGCCGCCTGAGCTTCGGCGCTCTCGAATTCATGGCTCTGCAGCCCCTTGACCTGACCGGCCAAATCGGGCGGAAGCATGTCGAGCTCCATGTGTTTCCGCGCGCCAGTATCAGCGGCTAACTCGCTTCTGCGTTCATCGCCCGACTGCTGAGCATCAGACACCATTTCGTTGATGGCTTTGCGTTCCTGTTCAACGACCTCACGAAGTTGATTGGCGATGTCGTCGAAAGCTCCGCCGAGGTCGTAACGATCGAGAATCTCCTCGCGCCGCTCCCGTAGACGATCGAGCATGTCGCGAATGCCCTCCATCTTGTGGCCATCGCGATCGCTCATTCCGCCCTGCATCATTCGCCGGAGCGCGCTGTTGACATCACCGTGATACAGCAGGTCGTCGGATAGTTGATCGAACAATTGATCGGCGTTGAGGTCGAACCCGGTTTGTGTGCCGTCCCAGCGCGAGTAGGCGAAGTGCGGTGGTGTGCGGCGCGAACGGCGACGACGTAGACGACCCATCCCCGGAACCTAGCTGTCCTGAG
>JBDNJK010000113.1:0-3276 GCA_041687805.1 Acidimicrobiales bacterium | reverse complement strand
GTAAATACCTGATGGTGAAGACGTGTTGATGATTCGGCCGTAGACCTCTTCGCCGGCTTTGGCCTTGTTGCGCCAGTAGTTGGCAGCGTGGTGCGAGGGTCCGAACGTGCCCTTGAGATGCACGGCCATCACTGCGTCCCAGTCGCTTTCGGTGATCGAGAACATCATGCGGTCACGCAGAATTCCGGCGTTGTTGATCACGATGTTGATGTCGCCGAACGTCTCGATGGCCTGATCAATCATGGCCTTGGCCTGATCGAAGTCGGCTACGTTGCCGCCGTTGACCGCGGCGCGTCCGCCCATGGCCTCGATCTCCTTGACGACTTCCATGGCGGGGGTGGCATCGCCGGCACCACCGTGCTCGTCGCCGCCGAGGTCGTTGACCACTACCGCGGCACCGTTTTCGGCCAGCATCAGGGCATGTTCGCGGCCAATACCTCGACCTGAACCAGTTACCAGTGCGACCTTGCCTTCGAGAAGTTTGCTCATGACCCCTCCAGGGGCGATCTGTTACGGATGTGAACGATCGTTAGCGTGCCAGACCCAGCGCCGAACGGCTACTCGGGCCTTCTGTTTTTGTGAACCCAGAGTGTTGTGTGGGCAGCATCGAACGTTCACAAAAACGTGTGATGGGGGGTTGGGTACGGCGGGCTAGAGGTCGTTGCCGGCGTAGGAGAGGTTGAAGCTCTTGTTGGTGAGCGGAAAGTCGGGGACGATCACGTCACGGAGAGCCACAGGCAGCGCCGGCCAGTTGAAGAACGAAGGGTCGACTATCGAAAGTCGGGCGATGCGGTCGCCGTCAAGCTCTACCCGATGCACGATCGTGCCCCGCCAACCTTCGACGATTCCAACACCGTCGGTAGGTCCATCGGCTGAGGTGAGCTTGGCGTCAATACCGTCGTGGTTCACTGCGATGGGCAACAACGACTCGATCAAGGCGAGTGAGGCCTTGGCCTCGGCCACCCTCATGAGGAATCTGGCCATGACGTCGCCCGTTGGTCGTACGACCAACTCGGGGTCGTCGCTGTCGGGTCCGGCTGGTGTGAAGCCGTCGTAGAGATTGGTGAACGGGTGCGCTTGTCTGGCGTCGTTGACGAGCCCGGACGCTCGAGCGACATAACCGAGCGTGCCGATCTCGCGGGCATTGTCGAGAGCGAGTACGCCGGTGCCACGTAGACGGTCGACGACAGTCGGGTGAGTGGTGGCAATATTGACGACCTCGCGAAGATCATCTATCAGCGCCGTCAACTCATCGAGCGACGGCAACTGGTCGAGATGTCCGCGTCCCACAGCGACGGCGCCCCTCAAAAGCCGGTGACCGGTGCACGCCTGATTGATACGAAGGAAGCTCTCTCGAATCCTCATGGTGTGGGCATTGGCGATGCCGTACCCAATGTCGTTGCAGATTGCCCCGATGTCGGTGGTGTGGTTGTAAAGCCGCTCGAGCTCCAGCGCAATTGCGCGATGAGCCTGAGCTGGCTCCGACATCTCGACGCCGAGCGCCTCTTCGACTGCCAGACAGAACGCCAGGGGATGGCCAACCCCGGAGTCACCTGAGATTCGTTGGGCGATCTCGAGGGCCTCGTCGACTGTTTTGCCCTGGAAGAGCTTCTCGACGCCCTTGTGTGTGAACCACAAGCGGATCTTTACGTTGAGGATCGTTTCGCCGACGACAGAGAATCGGAAATGGCCAGGTTCGATCACACCGGCATGTACCGGCCCGACCGGTATCTCGAACACGCCGGGCCCCTCGACTTTGAGGAACGGGTATGGCTTTAGCTCCTCGTCGAGCACCGGCACGGGGCCGGCATCGGCGAGCATTGGATGGTAATCGTCGGGCCAGTGACGGTGCGTTACGAGGTGGGCAGGTTGGGGATGGCCGACCGGCGTGATCCCGAACAGGTCGCTCATCTGGCGTTCGAACCGACTGGCAGGGAAGGAGATCTCGGAGAGGCTCGGCTGGGTCGGGTTGGCCCTGTCGACTGTGGTGCGAAGCTCGATTCTGCGATCACCGCTGGCGGTGAACAAGTGGACCACGCGCATGGGCTCGCCGTCAGTCGCGGCAGCCAAGGCGAGCCGGAAACCTTCGTCGAACAATTGCCGGGCCGAGTCGAGTAGCTCCGACTGGGCGATCTCGACGATCACACGATTGCCGACAGTGCGGGCACGTGTTGAGAGGTCGGCAGGTATCCAGGAAGATGTCATGGTGTCACCGTCGCTACGGCCTCGTGGAGTAGAGCTGCGTAGGGCCATGACGTGATGCCGATGACCGCCAGTGTGATTAGCGCCAGGCCGAGAGGCGCGACCACCAAAGCGGGCGCCGCCACCGGTGGCTGATCCGGGGTATCGGAGGGCCCGAGCAGCATGGCCTGGCCATGTTCAGCCAGGGCTCCGAAGATGACGAAGAAGAACAGCAGTGCAATGGCCACTGCCCATCCGACACCATCGGCGAAGCCAGCACGAACGATGGATAATTCACTCGCAAACATCCCGAACGGCGGCATGCCAAGCAGGGCAAGAATGGCGAGACCAAACGACCCTCCTACGAACGGGTGACTACGCAGTAGGCCCCTGACATCGGAGACCTTCGTTGTTCCGCAGTATTCAAGAATTTCACCTGAACCGCAGAAAAGCACCGACTTGCCGAGGCCGTGTGCAAAAATGTGAAGCAGAACGCCCCCAATCGCCAGAGGCGTACCGATGGCAGTTCCAAGCGCGAGGATCCCCATGTGTTCCACTGAGTGCAATGCCAACATGCGTTTGTAGTCGTGTTGCCCGAGAAGCGATGAGGTTGCCACCAACAACGTCAGCAGAGATGCAGCTAGCAGCAGGCCGCGTAAATAGCCGGTGCCGAGCGCCGCGTCTGCGATGGCCTTGTATCGCAGGATCGCGTAGAAGGCCACCGCCAGCAAGACGCCGGACATCAGGGCCGACACCGGGGCGGGGGCCTGGCTATGGGCATCTGGCAACCATGTGTGAACGGGTGCCAGCCCCACTTTGGTGCCGAAGCCGAGCACTAGCAACCCAATGGCCAGACGCGTGACCCCGGGGTCAAAGTGGGGAGCACCGGCCACGAGCGAGGTCCAGTTGAGCGAGGCAGATTCTCCATCGACACCATTGCGGGCTGCAAGGAATATGAGAACCGTGCCGAGCAGAGCCATGGTGACGCCAACGGAACCGATGATGATGTATTTCCACGATGCCTCAAGCGCCTTGTTGTCGCGGTGCTGTCCGACGAGGAACGCGGTAGCGATGGTGGTGAATTCAACACAGACC
>JBDNJK010000112.1:0-3185 GCA_041687805.1 Acidimicrobiales bacterium | reverse complement strand
TACCAATTCCCGGAGAAGGTCATCCCGCTGTTCACCAGCAATCTTCTCGATGGCCTGAGCGTGCCGCTCTACGGCGATGGCCTCAACGTGCGCGACTGGCTCTACGTCGACGACCATTGCTCCGGAATCGAATCTGTGTTGCACGACGGCACCATTGGCGAGATCTACAACATCGGGGGCGGCAACGAGATCACCAATCGTGAACTCACCGACCGACTCATCGATCTGTGCGGCCGTGACGAATCGGCGATCGACTACGTCGAGGATCGACTCGGACACGACAGGCGGTATTCGATCGATTGCAGCAAGCTTCGAGGGTTGGGTTGGTCGACACACCAAGACTTCGCTGAGGGTCTCGAAAAGACCGTCGAGTGGTATCGCGAGAATCGCGGCTGGTGGGAGCCACTCAAGGCGGCATCGTGAAAATTCTTGTCACTGGCGCTCGCGGTCAGCTTGGAACCGAAATCGTGCCGCTACTCCAACCGCACGACGTGGTGGCCGTCGACCTCGCTGAGCTCGATATCACCGACCGGGCGATGGTCCTCGGGGCATTCCATGAGGTCGGCCCCGATGTTGTGGTCAACTGCGCGGCCATGACCGCGGTCGACGACTGCGAAAGCAAGGTCGATCTGGCCTACGCCGTCAACTCGATGGCAGTTCGAAACCTGGCCGAAGGCTGCAGGGCAGTGGGCGCGCATCTCGCCACCGTCTCCACCGACTACGTGTTCGACGGCACCAAAGATGCGCCTTACAACGAGTGGGATGAGCCATGCCCACGGTCGGTCTACGGCAGCTCGAAGCTCGCCGGCGAACGCGAGGCCGGGCCGGGAGCCACCATCGTGCGCACCGCGTGGCTCTGCGGAGATCACGGACCCAACATGGTGAAGACGATCCTGCGGCTGTTGGGCGAGCACGACACCTTGTCGTTTGTCGACGATCAGCGCGGCCACCCCACGTTCGTGACAGATCTGGCAGTGGTGTTGCGGCAGCTCGCGATCGAACGTCGCCCTGGCGTGTTTCACGTCACCAACCAGGGGGCGGTGAGCTGGTTCGAGTTCGCCAAAGAGGTCGCCAAGGCGGCTGGCGCCGATCCCGGCCGGGTCCACCCGTGTTCCACCGCCGATCTACAGCCCCCGAGGCCAGCACCCAGGCCGGCCAATTCGGTGCTCGACAACATGGCGATGCGGCTCGCAGGGCTGCCCATCACACGCGACTTTCGCGCTCCACTGGCGGAGTTGGTCGATCGACTCACCTGAGGAGACTTGATGAGGGTGCTTCTCGATGCTGTGCATGCAGCCGACGTATGGACTCTCGGCGCGGTGGAGGACCGGCTTCTCGCAGAAGGAGCGGAGACACTGTGGTTGTCGCGACCGGGCAAGGATGCTGTGGTCGAGCTGATCGAATCGCGGGGACGGCCACACATGCCGACCTCCACTGCCGGGGTAACAATGCCCGGCCTGGCCAGGGAGCTGGTGACACGTGATCGCCTGACGCTGAAGGCGGTGCGACAATTCCAACCCGACTTGATCCTCACACGGTCGCCGGCCGGTGCACAGATCGGGTGGCTCACTCGGACTCCGGTGATATACGACACCGATGATGGCAGAGCGGCCGGTGCGTTGTATTGGGCGGCGGCACCGTTTGCCAAGCTCATTACGAGCCCGATGGCGACGTTCCAATCCGATTCGCGCCGGCACCGCCGATATCAGGGCTACAAGGAGCTCTTCTATCTACACCCCGATCGCTTCACCCCCGACCCGACGGTGCGAGAAGAGGTGGGGATATCCCCCAGTGTGCGAGTTTTCGTGCTGCGCCTCACCTCCTTCACCGCCAGTCATGACACCTCCGAATCGGGTCTCAATCGAGACCAAATCGAGCGATTGATTTCAAGACTCAGCGAGGCTGGGCGCGTTGTTGTGTCGTCGGAAGGGGCGTTGCCGTCATACCTCTCTAGCTATGCGGTGCCGATCAGGCCGGAGAGATTCCATCATCTGCTTGCTACCGCTGACCTCGTGGTTGGCGACGGACAATCCGTGTGCTCCGAGGCGGCGGTCATGGGCACTCCATCCATACGGTTCACCACTTGGGCTGGCCGCCACGCATATCAAGTCGAATTGGAACGGCGTTGGGGTCTGACCCGAGCGTTTTCTGTCGACCAGCAGCCGGAATTCTTCGCGGAGGTCGAACGCGTGCTTCAGGATCTTCCGGGAACGGCGGCTCGGCACGCAGAAGGCCGCGACCGAATGCTCGAATGGTGTAGCGACCCGGTCGACAATCTGGTCGAGTGGAGCTACGAGTTGTCGGACAACCACTGGTAGCGACGACCGTGGATGTTCTCCCCGTCGGGACGGGGCTTGTGATTACCCAAGTGGAGCGACAGATTCGATTCTGAACGCCCAGCAAAACGTCCCCGCGGGGACGTGCCGAGACATCAAGAAACTCGCAGACCATCTGCCTCGGCTTCCAACACTTCTACAACGTCCGGCGATTTGCAGCTGGTTGCATGGCTGCTCTCAAGCCACGATTAGCGACGCCTCAACCGACGGGGGAGGGACGACGGCCGTCCATGCAGCAGGACTGTGAGCGAGCCTGTGGAGCAGAGCAGCCATCTCTCCACGCGTGATGTTGAGTTCGGGTGAGTAGGTGACGTCGGTTGTGCCGAGGGTGACCTCTGTTTCCTGCAGCCAATTGGCCGCATCGAAGTAGAAACTTCCAGGAGCAACATCTTTGAATGGCGATGGCTTCGACGGCGCGGGACTGCCACACATGCGCCATAGGAACGCAGCCATCTGGCCTCGCGTCACGAATTCGTCGGGCGAGTAGGTATCTGTGGAAGTACCTAGGGTGATTTTTGTGTAGGCGAGCCAGGCCACTGCAGGAGCGAGTGGATGGTCGGCAGGTACGTCTTTGAATGGCGGAGGATCGAGGGTCGGCGGCTGGCCCCAGAGGCGCCAGAGAAACGCCGCCATTTGAAGGCGTGAGACCTCGTCCATTGGCTCGAACAGCCCGGGTTGGGTGCCTTTGGTTATGGCGTTGGCCCTAAGCCAATAGACACCGTCCGCGAAGAACTTTGTGGGCTCGACGTCGATGAACGTGGCGAAAAGTCGGAGGTCGAGAAGCGACGCGGTGTGGCCGTCTACCGTGCTGGCTGTGACCGTGACTGAACGCGTGTCGATGTTGATCGG
>JBDNJK010000023.1:0-22624 GCA_041687805.1 Acidimicrobiales bacterium | reverse complement strand
CAACTTTCGCAGCCCGCAGGAACCAATCAATGCTTCGGCCAGGCCAGTTGGCGGAGTGGTCGTCAACTATCCGAGATCGAGAGTCGAATATTCGTGGGACGGCACTGGATGGCGACGTTCGCAGGACGGCTCGCCCACAGTTGACACCACCGGCCTACGCACTGCTCCAACCACCGTGATCGTCCAGTTCGTCAACTACGGCATATCCGCCGCCGATGGCGAATCGCCCGAAGCCGTGTCGCTGGGTGACGGCACTGCATGGGTACTCACCGACGGTCATGTCGTAGACGCCGTTTGGCGACGGCCCGAACTCGCCGACCAAACCGAATACGTCGACGCCGACGGCAGGCCGATAACGATTCTGCCTGGTCGTACCTGGATCGAGCTGCCACGGCCGGAATCAGCAACGCTTCGCTGAGCCAACACTCACAAGGTTGCCCACCGCACTAGCTTTCCCGAGGTGCCCCACCAATTTGTCCGATGCCCACCCGACCCCAAGATGGTGGAGGGATTTCGGCAGGTCCGATCCGAACTCGGCGTACCGGAGAGATTCGCTGATCCGGTGCTGGAGGCGGCCGACGAGTCCGCCAACACCGGCCCACAGCTTCCGGCCGGAGCGGCAGACAAAATCCGTGATGCACGTGACATCCCGTTCGTGGCCATCGACCCCGAAGGATCGATGGATCTCGATCAGGCCTACTCGGCCAAACGAACGAATGCCGGGTTCCGCGTGTTCTACGCCATCGCCGATGTGGCTGCGTTCGTCACCCCAGGTGGCCTCGTCGACCTCGAGGCACGACAACGAGGCCTCACTCTCTACAGTCCCGACCGTCGTACCTCACTTCATCCGCCGCGCATCAACGAGGACGCCGGGAGTTTGCTCAAGGCCCGCGACCGCCAGGCGCTGGTGTGGTCGATCGACCTCGACGCCGACGGCGAGATTTCCGACGCCCATATCGAACGCGCGACAGTGAGAAATCGCGCTCAGCTCTCATACCGGGAAGCCCAGAAGCTTGTCGACACATCGGGGCCTGACGAACCTCTCGCTCTGCTACGCGATATTGGCCGCCTCAGAATGGAGCGCGAAGCCGATCGCGGTGCAGTCAGCCTCGCACTGCCCTCCCAGGAGGTGTACGAATCCGCCGACGGAAGCTACAAACTCGAGTACGACGAGGCCTTGCCAATCGAAGACTGGAATGCCCAAATTTCGTTACTAACCGGAATTGCGGCCAGCCGGATCATGCTTGACTCAGGCGAGGGCTTGCTCAGAACACTTCCCCCACCCGAGCATCGCACGGTTGCCAAGCTGCGACGAACCGCTCGCGCTCTGGGCCTCGAATGGCCCGATGAGATGAGCTATGCCGATCGCATCAGGGGCCTCAAGCCCGATTCTCCTGCGCACGCGGCCATGCTGAGTCAGGCAGCCCGCGGACTGCGTGGAGCTGGCTATGTCGCCTTTCATGGTCATGAGACACCCGACCACAAAATGCACTCCGCCATCGCTTCCACCTACAGCCACGTGACCGCACCTTTGAGGCGGCTCTGCGATCGCTTCTCGAACGAAGTTCTCGTTGCCAATTGCGCCCACCGCGACGTGCCAACATGGGCGTCAGAAGCGCTCGATGAACTGCCGAGCCTCATGGGTGCCGCCAAGCAGCGTGACCGGGCATTGGAACGGGCGGTTGTCGACTTCGTCGAGTCCGTCACGCTCGAACCTCACGTTGGGGAACGGTTCCGGGCCGTCGTGACCGACATCGACAACCGTCGCAACCGCGCTCGCGTGCAACTTCGTGACCCAGCCGTGGTCACGAAGATGCCGTCGGACGGTCTATCTCTGGGTGCCGAGGTCGAACTCAAATTGGAGCACGTCGATTGTGTTGCGCGCTCAGTCGAGTTTTCGTTGGTCGGCTGAGCGAATCAGCGTGGTGCGAACGCCGATCAGTGGGTGACGACCGGGTCTAGTTCGCCGGCATGGGCAACCCAGCGCTCGACCTCACCAAGAGACGGCGGACGCCTCACCAGCGGCTTCTTCTTCGCCGAGTTGACGGCATTCATCTTGGCGTGGAGGTTGGCCGAGTTGCGCTTGGCCAAGGCCTTCACGGTGTCGACTCCTGAAGCTTCGAGCAAACCGCTGTATTCCGAACCGACACCCCTCACCCTCATGAGGTCGGCGCGGTTGACCCACTCAAGAATTTTCTTGTCGATGCAACCGGTGGCGGCCGCCAAATCCTTACGATCCTTCCTGGATGCGCCAGCCTTTAGAAGCGCTCCGGTGGTCTTGATGCCACCAGCCAGAAGCTTCTTTCGGTACCTTACGTCTATGCCTTCGATCGTCTCGATTGATGCCATGTGCTGATCCTGTCTGATGGGCTACAACCTGAACGGTAGAACACAGAGCGTGCGCAGGTGAGTTTCAGGCAATTCTTTCCAGCGCGATGTCGTGAGCGCACTCGCCAGAGCTGGTGACGGTGAGCTTCTCAGCACCGTCTTGTGTCATCAGCAACGTGTGCTCGAACTGGGCGGTGCGATACCCGTCGATGGTCACCGCGGTCCATCCGTCGTCCCACACATCCGCATTGGGCGATCCGAGCGTGAGCATGGGCTCGATGGTGAAGGTGGTGCCGATCTCGAGCGGCTCTCGGTGGCGACGATCGAAGTAGTGAGCTATCTGCAGGTTGCTGTGAAAGTCGGTGCCAATCCCGTGCCCGATGAATTCGCGCACCACACCGAGTTGGTGTTTATTGGCATGGGACTCGATGGCGCGTCCGATATCGCTCACCGGGCCGCCAGGGCGGCAGGCACGGATACCAAGCTCAAGCGATGTGCGAGTTTCCCTGACGAGCCGGACCGATGCCGGATCAACATCGCCGATGAGGAAGGTGGCTGAAGTATCACCGTGTACACCGCCGATGTAGACCGTGACATCGATGTTGACTATGTCGCCATCGGCGAGCGGTCTGCTGTCGGGGATTCCATGACAGATGATTTCGTTGACGGACGTGCAGACGCTCTTGGGGTATCCGCGGTAGTTGAGCGGGCTGGGATATCCGCCCTTGGCGACCGTGGCTTCGTGGACAACACGATCGATCGCATCAGACGTGACTCCCACTCCAACCATGGCGCCTGCTTCGAGCAACACCTCGGCTGCGACCCGACCGGCTTTGCGCATCGCCTCGGTCTCGGCCGGAGTGCGAACAAGAGACGACATCGACGGTCCGGGATCACCGGTGAGTGCATAGGGTGGACGCTGGATCTCGGGTGGCACGCGACGGCGAGGGCTTTGCAACGCCGGTGTTACCGGCGGGAGCGAGGGGCTCACGTCAGGAGCTATTTGTACTCGTTTCTTGCGCTTGGCCATTGACTCGTGCCTCCGTAGAACGCTCAATGCTAGGGGCCGGTTCGGCCTTGCGTCCGCGTGGACTCGGGCGGTGCGCTGCCGAGGAATCACCTTTCCGGTGATGATCCTGTGATCACCGTTAGCATCGTCGCCGTTGCCGAGACGGAGATCCTATGAGTGCTAGCGGTGGGACGAAGGCGATAATCGCCGCCTTCATGGCCAATCTCGGGATTGCCATATCAAAGTTTGTCGCATTCATGTTTACCGGCGCGGCATCCATGCTGGCCGAGTCGATTCATTCCTTCGCCGACACCGGCAACCAAGCCCTCCTTCTGTTGGGCGGAAGGTTGTCGAAACGAGAACCAGACGATGCCCACCAGTTCGGCTTCGGCCGCGAGCGATACTTCTGGGCGTTTGTCGTCTCGCTCGTGTTGTTCTCGATCGGATCGCTGTTCGCGGTGCTCGAAGGCATCGACAAAATCCGACATCCCCACGAGATCAACAGCCCAGTGTGGGCGTTTGTCGTGTTGGGAATGGCGATTGTTCTGGAGGGGGCGTCGTTTCGAACCGCGATTCAGCAGGCCTTACCCCAGAAGGGTGAGCACAGTTGGGCGGCGTTCATTCGCGACACCCGATCGCCCGAGCTACCCGTAGTGATTCTCGAAGACTTCGGCGCGCTGATAGGTCTCGTGCTGGCTTTGGGGTCGCTGACAATTGCCATCACCGCCGATGCGCCAGTGTTCGACGGAATTGGCACGCTCTCGATCGGCGTCCTACTGGGCGGAATCGCAATCATCTTGGCCATACAAATGAAGAGCCTGCTCATCGGCGAAAGCGCCAGTAGCAGTGATTTCCAACGAATCACCGATGCGATCGAGTCGTCTAACAATGTGGTGAAGTTGATTCATCTGCGTACCCAACACCTCGGACCTGACGAGCTTTTGGTCGGCGCGAAAGTTGAGTTCGACTCCCACCTGAGTGCGCAGGAGGTCGCGGTGGCAATCGACCGCCTCGAGCAAGCAGTGCGGGACGTGGTGCCATCGGCGCGACCCATGTATATCGAGCCGGACGTTGTCGACCCGGATCGCCGCACCTGACCGTCAATAATCTCGCGTCAAGTCCTGGCTGGAGCAGGATCTTCGATGAACTGTGGTTCGAGTTCGGTCGGATGCGGATTTGGATTATCGAGGTCGATCGCCGGCAAGGAGAACTCCTTGTCGACCATGCCACCCATGAGCACGCTGGTGAGTTTCTGATTTGTGCGCATAATTGTCTCGGCCAAGCCAACTTGGATCACGTACGGCCTGGTAGCAGCCGACCCGAGATATTCGATGGCTGGCATATCGCAAATTGGGTCGAGCGGCACGTCCAGCCCGCTAAGCAACCCGGCCACCGACACGTCCAACGTGGCGATCACCTGACGCGCGCCGATCGCGTGCGCACTCCGATATACACCTCCGTAGAGGGCTGCCGCTGTGGGCATGCCGGCACTCGTGGATGACCATCGAGGTAGAACTGCCAGCGTTGCGATGTCCAGAATCAAACTTGGATCGTCGACGCCACAGTGACGGAGCAGAAACTGCTCATAGGTGGCTCCCCAACCAGGGTTTCGCTGCATGTCATGAGCAGTCTTGAGCCCCATGCTCGACTGCTCAATGATCCGGATCATCCCCACTGGCTCTGTGCACCGATGGTCGACGGCGAGAATGAAGAATGACGAGTCCTCATACTGCCCATACTCATCGTCCATCTCTCGGTCATCGTTGCCGAAGCTCTTCAGAAAGACGGCTCGCTCCACGTACCGCGCCAAATCTGACCAGTCGCCACCGGAGGATAGGAAGTACAAGCCGAATGGTTTGCTCACATCGGAGCGACCAACTGTAGAGATCAACTGTTGGGTTAGGGTTTGTCTTTCGGAGTCCCCCAGCTTTCGGGCCAAGTCGAGCATCTCAGAACTCCTTGAACTCGACTGTCTCCGCCCCGAGAAACTCGCGAGTGAATTTCACAGCGCGCTCCGGATCGAACAGCTTGCAGGTGTAGATGTCGACGCTGAAGAAGAGGCGGGGGGTTTCCCATGCGTAGAAGTGAGCTCCTGAGTTCTCCCAGTGAATCCACCCAGCCCACCCATATCGGGAGCTAAGGTTGGTCACCGGTTCTTGGAGCTTGTTCATACCAAGCACCTCTGACATCTTCGACAGGTAGTTCTTGATGTCGTCGTCTGTCAGGGGACCTGAGGGGTAACCCTCGACCACCAGACGTTGCCTGTGGATTTCTGGCGCGAGATCCTTCATGAAACTCACCTTCCTGCCGGGCTGGGAAGCATAACTAGGTCGATCGGCCTAGTACAAATTGCCCTGTGGAAAAGTGCATAACTTCGATACATCGAGTATCTCCATACTCGCTTAGAGTAGTTACTGTGATTCGTGTGCCATGTTGGCTAAATTATTGCCAGCCGTGGCCGATGGGTCCCGGTGATCATGCGAAAATTCCGATCAGGTTGGTGGTTGGCTGTTGTAGCCATTGTCCTCTTCGCGGTTCCACAGTCGACCGCTCAGATCATGTTCAGCGCCATGGCAGTTGGATGTCTCGTCGTAGGCGGATTTAGTCTCAAACGTAGGCCCGACAGGTCTCGACCTATTGTCGAGCTATACGTGGGGGCGAGCGCTCTATTCGCGGCCACAACCGTCAGGGCCATCCATGCGGGCGTTTCTGGAATAGAATTCCCATTTCCGAGCCCGGCCGACCTGTTGGCGGTTGGTGGCTACATCTTCGTCATAGCGTCGCTTGTCTCGATCGCTCGATCACGCCGAGCATTCGCCGGGCATGGCGATGCCTTGGACGTCGTCATGGTGTCGGTCGCGTTGTTGGGACCGTTCTGGGTCGGGGTACTCGACGGATACCTGCACAACGACAGCTACTCGTTCTCGCACCGAGGACTGACTCTCGTCTACGCGCTTACGGAAGTTGTCATAGCTGCAACAACCCTCAGGCTGGCTACTGGTCCTGCCCGACGGTCACGTAGCTATTGGTTAATTGCCACAAGCATGGTCACGATTCTCGCAACAGATGTGATCGCCATTTTGGACACGATCGGCGAGCCGGTGGGAAGACTTCTGATACCGGTCGCAGCCGTTGGATTCGGCTCATTTGCGCTGCTAACAAGGGAACCCGACCACTCCAGCTTGTTTGAACGACCGCCGGCCAGCAGTCCCGACCTCACCCGAAGTCGCCTGGTCAGCCTCTCCCTGAGCGTGCTGGTACTACCGGTACTGTCTCTATTGCGACTGATCACGGGTGGCGATTTTGTCATCGCCGCCGGGTTCACCGCGATCTTGGCGGTGCTTGTCTTGCTTAGGGTCGTCGGATTGCTGCGGGCACGCGACAATATGGCCCGTCTAGAGGGCCAACTCAACGAAACAAGCCAGGACATCGTCACTGCGGAAGATGCAGGCTCAATCGCATATTCGCTCAACACAGCGATCGGGCTCATCTTCGGACCCAGCTCTTCCTTCAGCGCAGCGATTCGATCCGATGACGGCGGCGTGACCGCTCGTCGCCATAAAGCCCAGCCATTGGAAGTCGGTGATATTGAGTGGGATGCGAAGGACGATCTCGAACAGCTCAGTGACCGGCTCGGCACCTACGCACCCGGCGATCTCATCAAGACTCTGTTGGGCAAAGACAGCGGTGCACTGGTGGTGGCTCCCGGCGAGATGCTCGAGCACAGCCAACAACTTGCGCTTCAAGCGGTGGCTGCTCACGCCACACTCGCTCTCCACAACATCAGAATGCGAGAAGACGCTTTTCGCCAGCGTGCCGAACGACGGCTTCACGCCCTCGTCGAACAATCGACCGATCTCGTCATTGTCGCAGACGGTCATGACGCCGTTCATTTCGTCTCGCCGAACGCTCCGCGTATTCTTGGCATAAATTCTCAAGAAATTGCCGAAATTGGCCTTGTGAACCTCGTACACGAGGACGACGTTGCAAGCCTGCTGTCACATCTCCGCCACCCGACACAGCAAAATGAATCACCAAACTCGCGCGAGGCCAGGTTGAAGACGGCCAACGGGGATTACCACTGGTTCGATGTGTCGACCCGGGACTTTTCCGAAGACCCCGAGGTGGGCGGAGTTGTTGTCACCGCCCGCGACATCACCGAGGAACGCGCCGCGAAGCTGGGCCTGCAACGCAGCGAAGAGTGGTTCCGTGGACTTGTCCAAAACAGTTCCGACGTCATCGGGGTAGTCGACGAAAACGGTTCGTTCACCTACACAAGCCCCGCGGTGTTTGACCTCCTCGGGCTGCGGCCCGGCCAGATACAGGGCCGAAACGTGCTCGAACTTCTGCCGGCCGACCAAGTCAGGCGGATCCAGAAGCTCCGGGACGAACTCGCTCATGGCGACGTGGGCGACCGCACCATCGAAGTTTCGCTAGCGCACGCCTCTGGCCAGTGGCGAACAGTCGAGGTCACGCTCACCGACCGCCGATCCGACGATGCGGTTCGTGGACTTGTTCTCAACATCCGCGACATCACCGACCGCAAGAAGCTCGAAGAGGACTTGCGTCATCAGATACTCCACGACGACCTCACCGGACTCGGAAGTCGCGTGCAATTCACCGACAACCTCACTAGTGCACTTCGTCGTCAGGGCTCCGACCCCGGCAAGGTTGCGGTGCTGTTCATCGACGTCGACGACTTCAAGAATGTGAACGACTCGATGGGGCATGCCGCCGGCGACCAAGTACTTGTGGAGATTTCAAGCCGGCTGCTGGGACGCATGAGGCTGCAAGACAAGGCCGCCAGATTCGGCGGCGACGAATTTGCCGTTCTGCTAACCGAGGTCTACACCGACTCCGACATAACCGCGATCGCCGATCGAGTGGTCGAGGAACTCTCTCGCCCCGTGCGCCTGATGGGCAGCGAGATCCGACTCAGCGTGAGTGTCGGTATCGCCGTCGATGACGACGGGTCCCAGTCGCCTGAAGACCTACTCCGTTCAGCCGACGTGGCAATGTACGAAGCCAAGGGTCTCGGCAAGGGCCGCTGGGCCATGTACGAGTCAGGTATGGCCGACCAGACCGTCGAACGCTTCGAGATCTCCAATGCCCTTGGTGCCGCCATTGAGAACGACGAACTGATGCTGTACTACCAGCCAATTGTCGACCTTGCGACTGGACGCACGGTCGGCCTGGAGGCTCTGGTCAGATGGTTCCATCCCATTCGCGGGATGGTGAGCCCGGAGTCGTTCATTCCGCTTGCCGAGCAGAACGGCATGATCATCCCACTCGGCCGCTCCGTTCTGGAGACCGCAGTGAACCAGGCATCCAAATGGCGAAAGGCCGGCCACGACATCTACATCAGCATCAACGTGTCTCCGGTACAACTTCGAACGGACGGCATTGTCGAGGAGATCCTGTCGGTGGTCGACGCCTCCGGGATCGACCACGAAGCCGTCGTTCTGGAACTCACCGAAACGGCACTCGTCGATGACTTCGATCTGATCGTGAGCAGAATCGACCTACTGCGTGCAGAAGGACTGCGTGTCGCCATCGACGACTTCGGCACCGGCAACGCAACCCTGCGATATGCCGACGTGTTCTCCGCCGACATCCTGAAGATCGACAGGTCGTTCGTGATGAAGCTCGAAGACAACGAAAGATCGACCGTGGTCAGCACGGTCCTCAGCTTGGCCCATGACATGGGTGCCACAACCATCGCAGAGGGAATTGAACTCCCGATCCAACACTCACGTTTGCGAACACTCGGATGCCGATATGGACAGGGCTACTACTTCACCCGTCCCGCACCGCCCGAACAAATAGAAGCAACGCTGCGGGGCGAACTCGAAGGCGAGCGGATGGTGGGACACACCCACTGACCGACGGTCTTCCACCCGCCGACGCCCTCGATCTGTCAATCTGAGGGCGTGTCAGAATTCAGAACCGAAACGAGTGGGCACGTAGCCACTCTCATCATCGACAATCCCAGCCGGCGCAACGCCATGAACAGCGCCATGTACAAGCAGGTTCCGGGCGCCATCAACGCCGTCTTGGCCAACTCTGCCATACGGTGCGTCATCCTCCGCGGGGCGGGGACGGAGGCGTTCGGAGCTGGCTCCGACATCACCGAGTTTCCCGATCGTCGAACCGGTGACCAGGCTGGACACTTCGACTCATCCGAGCATCTCGCGTGGCGGTCCATCGAATCAATCCCGGTGCCGGTGATCGCTGCCATCCATGGCCCGTGCATGGGAGGCGCGATTGCCATAGCTCTGCACGCCGACATTCGGATCGCTGCCGACGATGCCAGGTTCTCAGTGCCACCGGCGAAACTTGGTCTCGCATACCCCCCGCCTGCGGTTGATCGACTCGTTCACCTTGTGGGGCCAAGCATGGCCAAACTGTTGTTGTACTCAGCGCGCATCATCGATGCGGCCGAAGCACTTCGCATCGGCTTGGTCGACGAAGTCGTGGCCAAGACCAAACTCGATACGTACGTAGCGGATCTCACCAAGCGCATCGGTGGCCTGTCGCCGCTGTCGATTCGAGCCGCGAAACTGGCCGTCGACTCGATCTCCAACACAGAATTACGCGACGAATCACGACAAGCAGTGGCAGTCTGTTACTCAAGTTCAGACTTTCGCGAAGGCGTAAAGGCGTTCATGGAGAAACGCCGACCCATCTTCCAAGGCCGCTGAGACAAACGAGGAACGAGGAAATTGAACATCGAACCACTGCCCCTTCACTTCGCCGAGACAGGCTCCGGGCCGACGGTGATATTCCTTCACGGCCTCGACTCTGATTCATCCATCTGGGAACCTGCCGTCGAATTGCTCTCCCAAGACCACCACTGTGTGATGGTGGATCTTCCCGGCCACGGCCTATCGCCGCGCCCGAGCGGCATCGACGCCTACACCAGAGCAGCCGTGCTGGCCGACCTCGACCAACTGATCGCAGGCCTCGACGGACCAGTCCATCTTGTGGGGCACTCTCTCGGCGGCTACTTCGGAATGGCTCATGTGATCACACGTCCCGGGATTCTGGCCGGACTCGTTTTGGTTTCGACCGGCCCTGGATTTCGCGATGACGAAGCGCGGGAAGGATGGAACGAGCGCGTTCGGGCCAACATCACCAAGTATGGAGTGAGCGCAGACGCCGCCACAATCGCCTTCCACGTCGATTCGATGGTGATAGATCAGATCGGATCGATCGACGTGCCCGTCGCACTTGTTGTCGGCAGCGATGACAGAGCGTTCTTCGGCGCCAACAACTACCTGGAGAAGAAGCTCCCGGATGTCGTTAGAACAACGGTCGAAGGCGCCCGCCACTATGTGATGAAGTCCAATCCTGAAGCCGTTGCTGATGCCGTCAGAGTCATCACAGCGAGAACGGCCTGAACCGGAACCTCCGCACATGTCCACCCATCTGCCGGTCGATGATGTTCTATCCGACATTGCTGTCGCGCTCGGCGAGGAGCGAATCGTTTTGCTCGAGGCACCCCCGGGGGCAGGAAAGACAACACGCGTCCCGCCGTCTCTGATCGACCTCGACTGGGTCGACCACCAAAAAATCATCGTGCTCGAACCAAGGCGAGTCGCCGCACGCGCCGCCGCGCAACGAATGGCTCGCGAGCGTGGAGAAAAGGTGGGCGACACAATCGGACTACGCACGCGGGCCGACACCCGCACGGGCCCTCGCACTCGCATAGAAGTTGTGACCGAAGGTGTGCTCACGCGGATGCTGCTCGACGATCCTTCTCTCGATGGAGTGAGAGTCGTGGTCTTCGATGAGTTTCACGAACGCAGCATCCACGCCGACACGGCTCTCGTATTTGCACTCGACACGATCGATGCTCTTCGCCCCGACATGAAGCTGCTCATCATGTCGGCAACGCTCAACACCGAGACTCTTGCCGACCGACTCGGCACCAATGCAGTGATCCGCGCAGAGGGTCGCACGTTTCCGGTCACCACGATCTACCGTCCGCCTGCACCCGGTCGCGACGCCGATGGTGAGGTGCCCGACGCCGTGGTCGACGCCCTCAGCAGGTATGCCGGCGACGTTCTCGTGTTCATGGCCGGCACGCGCAACATCTTCGACGCTCAGAGAAGCCTGGGCCGTCGCCTCGGCAACGACGTCGTGATCACACCACTGCACGGCATGCTCCCCGCCGACCAGCAAGACCTGGCGCTTCGTCCCGACCAGCAACACAGACGCAAGGTGATCCTCTCCACACCGATCGCGGAAACCAGCGTGACCATTGACGGCGTTGGCGTGGTGATCGATACAGGACGCCGCCGACAACCCCAGATTGATTTGAGCAGGGGCATGAGTCGGCTACACACAATCGACACGAGCCGTGCGTCCACAGATCAGCGCAGAGGCAGGGCGGGTCGCCAAGCCCCCGGCTTCTGTGTCCGACTCTGGCCCGAATCCGACCAGTCGCACAGACGCAGGGATGACATTCCCGAGATTCTCACCGCTGACCTCACTCAACTGGCCCTACAAATCGCGGCATGGGGAGTCGCCGACCCCACCGAGCTGAACTGGATCGACCAACCTCCCGGAAGCGCATTTTCGGCGGCACAAGACACGTTGGTCTCGCTCACCGCGATCGACGACAACCACCGAATCACCGAACACGGTCGCCGGATGATTGAACTCGGCACAGAGCCCCGTCTCGCCCACCTGATCTTGGCGGGCGTCGATATCGGTATGGGCGGAACTGCCTGCGACATTGCCGCTGTGCTGTCCGATCGCGATTTGTTGCGAGGACGAGACCGGCCGATCGACCTCCGGGCCCGCATCGATGCACTTAGACACGGCGGCCGAAACGTCGACGCAGCCGCCCGTGCGCGTGCACGCGATTCCGCCCACAAATGGCGTCGTCGAGTGGGTGCGGTCGACGACTCAACCGATCTTGATCAAGTCGGCGCCCTTGTGTCGCTGGCATACCCCGATTGGATCTGCAAGAGGCGCCGCGACCCTGGCACCTTCCTGCTCGCGTCGGGATCCGGCGCGTCGGTGCCCGTGACCGACGAGCTGGCCCGCGAGCCTTATCTTGTGGTCGCAGAGCTACAGGGCGCTGGGCCAGACGCTCGGATCAGGATTGCCGCGCCGATATCCATCGACGATATTGAGCGCCTGCATCAAGACCGGATCGAAGAGACGGTGTCCGGCGGTTGGAACCGGCGAACACGAGACGTAATTTTCGAGGACCAGACGAAACTCGGAGCGATCGTTCTGGCACGATCCCCCACCAACAAGCCTCCACGCGAATCAGTTGTTGAAGCTCTTCTTGCCGGAGTACGTCGCGAGGGCCTCGATGTTCTCGGCTGGACGTCATCGGATCACCGATTCCAAGAGCGTTTGTCGTTCATGCATCACATCGAACCCGACACATGGCCCGATTCATCAAATGATCACCTGGTCGAAATCGTGGATGAGTGGCTTGTGCCGGCCCTCGCCCGAGCAACCTCACGGTCCGACCTACAGTCTGTCGATGTCAAGTCGGCACTAGCCAACCTGATCGGCTGGCGAAGCCGCCGCGACATCGACCGTCTCGCACCTACCCATGTGGTGGTCCCATCCGGATCGAGAATCCCGATCGACTATTCGGACCCTTCCGCTCCGGCTCTTGCCGTTCGCTTGCAGGAGGTTTTTGGACTGCACGAGTCACCCGCCATTGCCGATGGCGACGTCAAGATTGTTCTGCATCTTCTCTCGCCGGCCCATCGTCCCGTTCAGGTCACCAGCGACCTTTCATCGTTTTGGGAAAGCGGCTACCCCGAGGTCAGGCGAGAGCTACGGGGGCGCTACCCGAAACATTCCTGGCCGGAGGACCCAACCTCCGCGATGCCGACATCACGGACCAAACACAGACGTTGACCAACCAGGTCAGGCGAGGGCGCGGCTTCCAACCACCACAACCACCTTCGAACCACGGATGATGTCACGGTCCGCCATCGCCGCCGCCAAGGGTGCTGCACCTGTCGGTGAAGCGCTCAAAGCTTCGAAGCGCATCAACGCACGCTGGGCCTCGGCGATTTCTTTGGCATTCACGTGCACGATCTGATCGATCGACGGGTGATCGACGTCGCCCCGACCCGAACCGACCACAACTGAGACAACCCCGGTGCGCGGGGCCCGCTGGTGGAGCCAGAGGCCGATGCCTATCGACAGAAACGGCGTGTCGGAGGCCACGAAGATCGATTGGGCATCTAACGCATGGCCAGTCAGTTCTGCTGCGAGAGTGGCAGCGCCTTCCACGAACTCGACATGATCTCCGTCGTGGATGAACTGAGCATCGACCACACTCGCGTAGCGTCGGGCTTCCTCGGTCGCCTCAGCCTGATCGCCGCCATCGAGTTGCACTGTGGTCCCGGACCGTCGCAGATCGTCCACAGTGATGCAATCGGCGTTCAACGGCCCGAAGAGATCGACTTCGATTCCGCGAACTCGCCCGGCGTGAGCCATTGCTACACCGAAATCGCCTGCCGATGCACAAACGACTCGATGTAGATCCGGATGACATTCGAACCACCACTCGGCGCTGCGGCCAGCCGCCGACCCAACCGGATTGAAAGCCTCGATCTTCACAATCACTTCGAGTCCGAGAGCCCTACTCAGACCGCTACTTCGGTATTGCGGCGACGAGAGAAAAACCTCGGGTATCGCTGCAGCGGCTTCATCCACTCGATCGAAATCAAGCGACGGTTCAGACATCGACTGATGCCACGACGTCGAACTGTTGTCGGGGTGATGAACCCCTACCGAGATCATGGCGTCGATCCGGCATCATCACTTTCAAGGCCATACCGGGACGGTAGCGCAACATGATGCGGGCACGGAGCCCGGACCGAAGACCTATACGCCCAGAACGGATCCAATCAGGTATGTGGCGGCAGCTGCAACTGCCGCAACCATGACCTGACGCATCGCGGTGCGTATAGGAGACCTCTCGGTGAATCGGGCCAGCATGAAACCGACGAGAGCCGCACCAATCGTTCCCAGAATCACCGACGCGACTGCTGCGGACGCTCCCTCGGCGAAGAACCACGGAACCAGAGGCACGATCGCGCCCAATGCGAAGGCGCAAAATGAGGACACTGCTACGAGCGCCGGGTTGCCGATCCGTGATGGATCTACTCCGAGCTCCTCGCGTGCGTGGACCTCCAAGGCGACTTCGGGATTCGACATGATGGCCGCTGCCACATTCTTGGCATTCTCCTCATCGATGCCGCGGGACCGGTAAATAGCGGCCAGTTCCCGCTGCTCGGCCTCGGGGTCCTCGGCCAAGGAGCGTCGCTCAATGTCGAGCTCGCGTTCGATCAGTTCGTTTTGGGCGCGCACCGATACCCACTCCCCCGCCGCCATGGAGATTGCTCCAGCCAACAGGCCGCTCACTCCGGCCAAGCGCACGAGCGAGCCGTCGGTGGACGCTCCGGCTATGCCAAGGATAAGAGCGATGTTGGAAACCAATCCATCGCTGACTCCGAACACAGTTGCGCGCGCCAAACCGCCTTGGACGTCGCGATGACTGTGAATCAATGGGATCCTGACGTGATCCGCCTCCGATCGTGAAGTCATGACGCCAGTGTTCCAGATCTGAACTGGTTTGGGGCGCGAACGAAGGAAGATCCCAGCTATTTCAGGCGAACAGTGGCGAAAGAGTTTCGCCGGCGAGTGCCAGGATGTCGAGGTTGTGGCCGTTGGGCATCATGTTGAGAGTGATGCCCGAGATGCCTTGGTCGAGCGCTTTGGTCTGCACTTGTTCAGCAACCGAATCCGGATCGCCGATGAGCATTCTGCCGGTCTTCGCGGCTTGGGTGGCTTCGTCCAACGAATGCCAGTCGATGCCCTGGCGCTGGAAGTAGTCGTCACGCAGTTTGGCCGCTTCGTCCATGGTCGGGGCCAACAACAGGGCCGCCAACCAGGTGACGTCGATCTCGGATCTATCACGGCCCAGTGCCGCACAGTGGGCATCAAGTGCTTCCAGTTTGCGGGGGAATTCGTGAGGTGCGCAGGTGAGATTCGACTCCTGGGCGTATTGGGCAACCATGCGCAGGGTCTTCTTCTCGCCGGAGCCGCCGATCATGATCGGCACGCCTCCTTCTTGGATTGGTGCAGGCTGATTGATAGCGCCATTGACTTGGTAGTACTTGCCGTCGAGCGTTGGCCGTTCATCACGAAACATGGCGGTGATGATCTGAAGCGCCTCATCGAGTTTCTCGAAGCGTTCGGTGAAGGTGCCGAAATCAAATCCGAGAGAATCGTGTTCGAGTTCGAACCATCCACACCCGATCCCACAGATGGCTCGGCCTTTGGAAATGATGTCGAGCGACGTTATTACCTTGGCGAGCATCGCCGGGTTTCGGTAAGTGTTGCCCGAGACCAGTGCCGACAAGCGAACCGTGGAGGTGCGTGCGGCAAGTGCCGACAACACCGAGTAGCACTCGAGCATCCAATCGTCGGGGTTGCCGATCATTGGCAACTGGTAGAAGTGATCCATCACCAAAACGGTGTCGAACCCTGAGGCCTCGGCGGTGAGCGCCTGCGCCGCCACATTCTCGAATAGGTCGGCCCTGTCGACACCGTCGTAGCTGAAGTTGGGGATTTGGTAGCCGAGCTTGATCATTGCGTCCTCATCTTGGTGTCGGGGGAAACCGCAGAATAGGCGACGGCTTGCCTTGTCGTCGTTCTTGCTCCGCCGCGTGCCACCATCTGGAGATGGCATCAGGTCGCTTCGCCCCCAGCCCGACTGGTGATCTCCATCTCGGCAACCTGCGCACGGCCTTGGCGGCTTGGCTGTTCGCCAGATCTGCCGGGTCGACATTTGTATTGCGATTCGAGGATCTCGATCGCGAAACGGCCTCGCCGGGCCATGAGATCAGCCAGTCAAGTTCGCTCACAGAGTTGGGGCTCGACTGGGATGGCACGCCGCTTCGACAGTCGGAGAGATTTGAGACATACCGTGATGCCATTTCCGATCTGACACAGGCTGGGCTGACCTACCGATGCTGGTGTTCCAGGCGCGAAATACGCGAGGCAGCATCCGCCCCTCATGGCCGAACACCGGGATACCCCGGCACCTGCCGCAACCTCACCGCCGCCCAAATTGCCGAGTTCGAGGCCTCCGAGCGTCCGGCCGCACTTCGACTCCGATGTTCATCCGCGGAGGCCATATTTTCTGATCGACTTCACGGACCCCAGACCGCAAAGGTTGATGATTTTGTGTTGCAGCGCGGCGATGGAACCCCGTCCTACAACTTGGCTGTGGTCATTGACGACGCTGCCCAGCGAATCGATGAGGTGGTGCGCGCCGATGATCTTCTCGACACCACCTCACGTCAGGTCCACCTGCAACAGTTGCTCGGGTTGCCGACACCCAACTATGCCCATGTCCCACTGGTGCTGGCCGAGGACGGAAACCGTCTGGCCAAGCGCCACGGCGCGGTGACGCTCGCCGATCGTGTGGAGATGGGCGACAGCCCGCAGAGAGTCGTCGCCGTACTCGCCTCCAGCCTCGGGCTCGCCATCTCGGGGCGAGAGGTCACGCCGCGCGATCTGATCGAGAGCTTCGATCCGGCGGCCATTTCGCTGCAGCCGTGGATCCTCCCATTGGCAGACCTCGGAGCCCCTTTTTGATCGTGGGAATTTCCCCAACGTGACAATCAACCGTCATCTGGAGTTGTCACCAACCGACAGGTCGGTCAAGCTCACCCGGTGTCTCAACCCTCTCGGCTGCTAACGCCTCGCTTTCTGCTGATCTGCCTCGCCAGCAGCCTTTACTTCATGGGCCTCAGCCTCATTTTGTCGGTGCTCCCGTTGTTTGTGAAAGGGGATTTGGGGGGCACGTCTACACAGGTCGGGATGGCTGTCGGGTCGTTCGGTGTGGCCGCGGCGATGGTGAGGCCGAGCGCTGGTTCGATCGGGGATCGGAGGGGACGGCGAACGCTGATAATGGGCGGAGCCATGATCGCGGCCCTGGCGACCGCTCTGCTCACGCTCGCTGACTCGATCCCAGCTGTTATCGCCATGAGGATGCTCGCCGGTTTCGGTGAGGCTGGGATGTTTGTCGGTGCCGCCAGCGCCATTCAAGATCTCTCGCCGGATGATCGCCGTGGCGAGGCCGCTTCCTACTTCTCGTTGACGGTCTACGGCTCGATTGCCATTGGCCCTCCGCTCGGGGAGTTCGTGTCCAATCACTGGAGCACCAACGCCACGTGGTTGCTGGCCAGCGCCTTGGCGTTGAGCGCGTCGTTGGTAGGGGCGACTGCTCCGGGGGCTCCCGACGAACCACCCGTGATCACCGGACGACGGAAGTTTCTGCACCCTGCGGCGCTACGGCCAGGCATCGTCATGTTCCTCGGGCTTCTGGGATACACCAGCTTTCTGGCGTTCGCGGCCCTTCACGCAGCAGATGTCGGAATCGCCAACACCGGCACCGTCTTCACCGTCTTCGCCGCGGTGGTCTTGATCCTGCGAGTGGCCGCGGCTCGCCTCCCAGATGCTCTCGGGCCAATCCTCACCACCCGAATTTCTTTGTCGTTCGGGATCATAGGGCTTGTCATACTCTGGGCGTGGCGAGAACCGGCAGGCGTATATGCAGGCGCAGCCGTGATTGCTGTGGCCCAGACATTCCTGTTCCCCGCATTGTTCGCGCTCGTCGTCGACACCGCACCGGATGCAGAGCGCAGCCACGCCATTGGGAGCTTCTCGATGTTCTTCGATCTGGCATTCGGAGTCGGTGGGCCGTTGATCGGGGTCGTCGCGGATGCAACCGACCGGCCCACTGGATTCTTGGTAGCCGCTGCGATTGCTGCGATAGGACTCGCATCGAGTGGCCGGATCATCGGAGATGTCGAACCAACAACGAAGGTGTCTGACGTGGGGCCGCGGAGCCGAAGATGAACGAACGATCTACCCCGAGGGCGTTGGCGGCGGTCGACATCGGCACCAATTCGGTGCATCTCGTGGTGGCGCGGCCGCTTCCCGGTGGTCTGCCAGAAATTCTCGCCCGCGAAAAGTTGCCGGTCCGACTTGGGTCGGGTTTTCGCGACATGAAGACACTCAACCCCGATGCGATCGACCGGGCCATCGCCGCGCTCCAACGTTTCCGCCAGATTGCTGAAGCCCACGATGCCGACATTTTTGCCGTCGCGACCAGCGCCGTTCGAGAGGCGGAAGATCGCGAGATATTTCTGCGCCGGGCACGCGAGGAGGCCGGTATCGAGGTTGAAGTCATCTCGGGGGTTGAGGAGGCCCGCCTGATCCATCTTGGAGCGCTCGGTGCGGTGCCGATGGCCGACAGGCGCCATCTGGTCATCGACATCGGTGGCGGCTCCACCGAACTGGTTGTGGGTGAGGGCACTCGGCCTTTGCTCACAAGGTCGCTCAAGTTGGGCCATGTCAGGCTCACCAACCGGTTCTTTCCCGATGGGGTAATCACCGACGGTTCCGTGGCTGCGTGTCGGCGTCATATACGGGCATTTCTCGCCCCGGTGGCCAAAGAAGTTGAGTCGCTCGGGCACTCGATCTCGGTTGGGTGTTCAGGAACGATAGAGAACGTGGCCCGAATGGCCGCCGCAAAGTCTGGCACGGACGTCCGATCGATCGACAACCTTCGTCTCACGGCCGATCAACTCGATGAGGTGGTCGACGACATCGTGTCGCGCCCTACCCCACAGGATCGCCGCGGAATACCCGGGCTCGATGATCACCGGGCCGATGTGATCGTGGCGGGTGCTGTGCTCCTGCGGCAGCTGTTCAAGTCGTTGGAAATCAGCGAGATGTCGGTGTCATCTCATGCCCTGCGCGAGGGGGTGGTGCTTGATCGACTCGCCCGACGTCGCGATGCCAGCGACGCTCTTCATCATCTCGGCAATATTCGGCGGGCCAGCGTCCTGGCCGTTGCGGCCCGGTATGAGGAAGACATCGTCCATGCCGAACACGCCACCAACCTGGCTATGCAACTCTTCGCACAGACGTGCGACCTTCACGGACTCGACAACGACGACCTCGACATCCTCGAAGCGGCCGGGTTGCTGCACAACATCGGTCGATTTGTGTCACACGCCGGCCATCACCAGCACTCCTACTATCTGATTCGCAACTCAGAGCACCTCGTCGGATTCAACGACCACGAGATCGAGGTGATCGCCCAAGTCGCTAGATACCACCGCAAGAGCCACCCCAAGGCCAAGCACGCTCCGTTCGCGGCCCTCGGGTCGACCGATCAGCGACGCGTGAGAGTGCTGGCCGGGATGCTCCGCGTGGCGATCGGACTCGACCGCACCTACCGGCGGGTCTTCTCCGGATTGGGGGCAGAGATCAACGACGACACTCTCACCATCCGGCTGTTTTCCGATCCGACAGCCGACGTTGAACTCGAGTTGTTCACAGCACGTGAGCGGCGAAGCCTGCTCGTGGATGCCCTCGACCGGCGAGTCGAGTTCGAGGTGGTGAGCCCGTGATCGATGCACCGGACTGGTTCACGAGAGCCATCTCCAACAAGCCGGAATCGCATCAAATTGTTGTCGATGGCGCCGACATCAACTACCTGACGTGGGGCAACCCTGGCTTGCCGGGAATCATCTTCGTCCACGGAGGTGCTGCCCATGCCCACTGGTGGAGTCACATCGCACCGGCGTTCAGCAGCGCCCATCGAGTGGCAGCCATCGATCTGTCTGGTCATGGCGACAGCAGTTGGCGTGACACCTACACCCTCGACGGCTGGTGTGACGAAGTCGCGGCGGTGATCGAGGATGCCGGATTCAGCGGCCCGCCAATCATGGTCGGCCACTCGATGGGTGGATTCGCCACCGTGGCCACCGCGGCGCGGCACCCGGAGATGTTGGGCGGTGCGATCATCATCGACTCACCGATAATGATCGAGGATCCCGAGGTGGTGCAGGCCCGCTCGACCGACCAGTTCAAGAGGCCCAAGACCTACGCCGACCCCGCCGACGCTTGGGCTCGATTCCGCACCGTCCCAGAGCAAGCCGTCTATCTGCCTTATGTGAAACACAATGTGGCCAGCCATTCGCTGCGACTCGACCCCACCGATGGTCGCTGGCATTGGAAGTTCGACTCGGCAATTTTCGTTCCCAAGCGCCACGAAGCGGCTGCCCTGCTCGGCCAAGTGAAGTGCCGAGTCGCACTGCTGCGCTGCGAAAATGGTCTGGTCACGCCAGATATCGGCGATTACATGTACGACAAGCTCGGCCGAGTTGCACCGATTGTCGAACTACCCACCGCCGGGCACCATCCGATGCTCGACGTGCCATTGATCCTCATCACGGCCATTCGCAGCCTTCTGGCCGATTGGGACCACTCAACGCCTTTTCGTCGGGACCCGCGCTGAAGCGGGACTTGCCTTGACGCTGGGCCAGCGTTGAATCAGTCGGTATGAGGGGCGACGACTCTCTCGCCAAACGCTGCCAGCGCATCGGCTGTGTCACGCCGGAACATGAAGGCCGGCACGATTGCTCTGGCCACGCCCCACGATTCGAGTTCCTCAACGGCCGCGGCGGGATCGTCGCCGAATATCCCGGCGTGTTGGCCTGTCATTTCGATGGTCGACGGATCACGCCCAGCGTCCTCGGCGGCCTGACGAGCCAAAGTCACCAGCTCAGCGACGTTGCCTCCGGCGGGCCAGAACCCGTCGCCCACGCGCCCGGCTCTCTTGGCCGCGGCTTCACTGTGTCCGCCGATGTGAATGGGCACCCGGCCGTTAGCCGGTTTCGGATTGGAGCTGATGCGCTCGAAATCAACAAATTCACCGTGGAACGTGACATCGTCACCGGCCCAAATGGCCCTCATGACCTCCATGTATTCCTCGGTGCGCGGTCCACGACGGGGCCACGAGACTCCCAGAGCGGCGAACTCTTCCTTCAGCCAACCAATACCGATTCCGAGTTCGACACGACCACCCGACATGTAGTCGAGAGTGGCGACCTCTTTGGCAAACAGCAACGGGCTGCGCTCGGGAAGCAGAGAGATCCCGGTGGCAAGCTTGATCTTGGTAGTGACCGCAGAGACGTGGGCCAACCAGATCAGAGGGTCGGGAATCGGATTCTCACCCGATCCGGGCATCTTTCCGTCGCTGGCGTAGGGATAGGTCGATTCGTAGCCCTCGGGGTAAACGACATGCTCCACCGTCCACAGAGACTCAAATCCGGCAGCCTCAGCGCTGCGACCGAGGAGGGCAGCGCCCTCGCCGTTTGAGAATGGCTTGGTGTTGGCGAATCCAATTCCGAATTTCACTGCACGCTCCTGATGTACGACTGCTCGGCATCATGCCCGGTCGGCTACGTTCTCGCACATGCATCGAGCGCTTCTCGTTACCAAAGACGATGACGGCCAACATGTGGCCTTCACCGAGTTATCAGACGACGACCTTCCCGAAGGCAACGTGATTGTTGACGTCGAGTATTCGACCCTCAATTACAAGGACGGCTTGGCCCTCACCGGCGGTCCGATCTTGAGATCATTCCCCATAGTGCCGGGGATCGACCAGGCCGGGGTCGTAGCCGAATCATCGGATCAGAGGTGGTCTCCCGGCGATCGGGTGGTGCTCAACGGATGGAGCACGGGAGAGAAATTCTGGGGCGGCTACACCCAACGAAGCCGCGTCTCAGGAGACTGGCTCACGCGCTTGCCCGACACGATCAACACACAGGCCGCAATGGCCATCGGCACGGCCGGCTACACCGCCATGTTGTGTGTGTTGGCTCTCGAGGACCACGGAATCACGCCTGATTCCGGCGCGATCGTCGTAACTGGAGCGGCAGGCGGCGTCGGAAGCGTTGCCGTGGCCGTGCTGGCCAAGCTCGGCTATGAAGTAACCGCATCCACCGGACGGGCGAGCGAGGCCGATTATCTCCGCTCGCTCGGAGCGTCAGAGGTGATCGACCGTTCCGAACTCTCCGGCGATGTGCCACCGTTGGCAAAGGGGCGTTGGGCCGGAGGCGTTGATGCTGTGGGATCCACCACGCTCGCCAACGTGTTGGCTGCCACTCGCGACAACGGATGTGTCTCGGCATGCGGCCTGGCCGGCGGAGCCGACCTGCCCACGTCGGTTCACCCATTCATCCTTCGAGGCGTGACCCTCGCTGGGGTGAACTCGGTGACTCAACCGTCGGCCCGCCGTGATGTCGCGTGGGCCCGACTCGCCACCGATCTCGACATGGGTTTGCTCGAATCGATGACAACCGTCGAACCGTTCGACCGCCTTCCCGCTTTGGCCGAGGAGATCATCGCCGGTCGTGTGAGGGGTCGAGT
>JBDNJK010000111.1:0-3323 GCA_041687805.1 Acidimicrobiales bacterium | reverse complement strand
GTAAATACCTGATGGTGAAGACGTGTTGATGATTCGGCCGTAGACCTCTTCGCCGGCTTTGGCCTTGTTGCGCCAGTAGTTGGCAGCGTGGTGCGAGGGTCCGAACGTGCCCTTGAGATGCACGGCCATCACTGCGTCCCAATCGCTTTCGGTGATCGAGAACATCATGCGGTCACGCAGAATTCCGGCGTTGTTGATCACGATGTTGATGTCGCCGAACGTCTCAATGGCCTGATCAATCATGGCCTTGGCCTGATCGAAGTCGGCCACGTTGCCGCCGTTGACCGCGGCGCGTCCGCCCATGGCCTCGATCTCCTTGACGACTTCCATGGCGGGGGTGGCATCGCCGGCACCACCGTGCTCGTCGCCGCCGAGGTCGTTGACCACTACAGCGGCACCGTTTTCGGCCAGCATCAGGGCATGTTCGCGGCCAATACCTCGACCTGAACCAGTTACCAGTGCGACCTTGCCTTCGAGAAGTTTGCTCATGACCCCTCCAGGGGCGATCTGTTACGGGTGTGAACGATCGTTAGCGTGCCAGACCCAGCGCCGAACGGCTACTCGGGCAATGTTTTTGTGAACCCAGAGTGTTGCGTGGGCAGCATCGAACGTTCACAAAAACCTCTCCCGTGTTTTGTGAACCATTGAGGCCGCCCCAGCAGCATTGAGGATTCACAAAAACATGTGGGTGGATGGGGCTAGAGGTCGTTGCCGGCGTAGGAGAGGTTGAAGCTTTTGTTGGTGAGCGGAAAGTCGGGGACGATCACGTCACGTAGCGCCACAGGAAGGGCCGGCCAGTTGAAGAACGATGGGTCAACGATCGAGAGTCGGGCGATGCAATCGCCGTCGAGCTCGACTCGATGCACGATCGTGCCGCGCCAGCCCTCAACGATTCCGACACCGTCGGTCGGTCCGCTGGCTGAACTTGGCATCTCATCAACGTTTTCGTGGTCCGCGGCGACGGCCAACAACGACTCGATCAAAGTGAGCGAAGCCTTGGCCTCGGCGACTCTTACAAGGAATCTGGCCATCACATCACCCGTTGGCCGCACAACAGACTCGGAGTCGTCGCCGTCGGGTCCGACCGGCGCGAAGCCGTCGTAGAGATCGGTGAATGGGTGCGCCTGTCTGGCATCGTTCACAAGGCCGGAGGCACGCGCGACATAACCGAGAGTGCCGATCTCGCGAGCATTGTTGAGCTCGAGAATGCCGGTGCCGCGGAGACGATCGACGACAGTCGGGTGAGTGGTGGCGATATCGACAACTTCGCGAAGATCGTCGACCAGAGCCGTCAGTTCGTCGAGCGACGGTAATTGGTCGAGGTGTCCTCGACCCACCGCAACCGCGCCCCTCAAGAGCCGGTGGCCGGTGCACGCCTGATTGATGCGCAGAAACATTTCACGAATCCGCATCGTGTGGGCATTGGCAATGCCGTACCCGATGTCGTTGCAGATCGCTCCAATGTCTGTGGTGTGGTTGTAGAGCCGCTCAAGCTCAAGAGCGATCGCCCGATGAGCCTGTGCTGGCTCCGACACGTGTAGGCCGAGTGCTTCCTCGACTGCCAGGCAGAACGCCAGCGGATGACCGACCCCGGTATCACCAGAGACTCGCTGTGCGATCTCAAGCGCCTCGTCGATGGTCTTGCCCTCGAAGAGTTTTTCGACGCCCTTGTGTGTGAACCACAAGCGAATCTTGACATTGAGAATCGTCTCGCCCACGACCGAAAATCGAAAGTGGCCAGGTTCGATCACTCCGGCATGCACCGGCCCGACCGGGATCTCGAACACGCCAGGGCCCTCGACCTTGAGGAACGGGTATGGCTTCACCTCATCGTCGAGCACAGGCACAGGGCCGGCATCGGCAAGCATGGGGTGGTAATCATCGGGCCAGTGACGGTGCGTTACGAGGTGGGCAGGCTGGGGATGGCCGACCGGCGTGATCCCGAACAGGTCACTCATCTGGCGTTCGAATCGACTGGCGGGAAACGAGATCTCGGCGAGACTCGGCTGGCTCGGGTTGGCTCTGTCGACGGTGGTGCGGAGCTCTATCCGACGGTCGCCGCTGGCCGTGAACAGGTGAACGACACGTATCGGATCGTCGTCTGTCGCCGCGGCCAACGCGAGCCTGAAGCCGTCATAGAACAACTGTCGGGCCGATCCGAGCAGCTCCGACTGGGCGATGTCGACAATCACACGATTCCCGACAGTGCGGGCACGTGTCGAGAGGTCGGCAGGTATCCAGGAAGATGTCATGGTGTCACCGTCGCTACGGCCTCGTGGAGTAGAGCTGCGTAGGGCCATGACGTGATACCAATCACCGTCAGAGTGATCAGCGCCAGGCCGAGAGGCGCGACCACCAAAGCGGGTGCTGCCACCGGTGGCTGATCCGGGGTATCGGAGGGGCCGAGAAGCATGGCCTGGCCATGTTCAGCCAGGGCTCCGAAGATGACGAAGAAGAACAGCAGCGCAATGGCCACTGCCCATCCGACACCATCGGCGAAGCCAGCACGAACGATAGATAATTCACTCGCAAACATCCCGAACGGCGGCATGCCGAGCAGGGCAAGAATGGCGAGACCAAACGACCCCCCTACGAACGGGTGACTACGCAGTAGGCCCCTGACATCGGAGACCTTCGTTGTCCCGCAGTATTCGAGAATTTCACCTGAACCGCAGAACAGCACCGACTTACCGAGGCCGTGTGCAAAAATATGAAGCAGAACGCCCCCAATCGCCAGAGGCGAACCGATGGCAGTTCCAAGCGCGAGGATCCCCATGTGTTCCACTGAGTGGAATGCCAACATGCGTTTGTAGTCGTGTTGCCCGAGAAGCGATGAGGTTGCCACCAACAACGTCAGCAGAGATGCAGCTAGCAGCAGGCCGCGCAAATAGCCGGTGCCGAGCGCCGCGTCTGCGATGGCTTTGTAACGCAGGATCGCGTAGAAGGCCACCGCGAGCAAGACGCCGGACATCAGGGCCGATACCGGGGCGGGGGCCTGGCTATGGGCATCTGGCAACCATGTGTGAACGGGTGCCAGCCCCACTTTGGTGCCGAAGCCGAGCACTAGCAACCCAATGGCCAGACGCGTGACCCCGGGGTCAAAGTGGGGGGCACCAGCCACGAGCGAGGTCCAGTTGAGCGAGGCAGATTCTCCATCGACACCATTGCGGGCTGCAAGGAACATGAGAACCGTGCCGAGCAGAGCCATGGTGACGCCAACGGAACCGATGATGATGTATTTCCACGATGCCTCAAGCGCCTTGTTGTCGCGGTGCTGTCCGACGAGGAACGCGGTAGCGATGGTGGTGAATTCAACACAGACC
>JBDNJK010000110.1:0-6077 GCA_041687805.1 Acidimicrobiales bacterium | reverse complement strand
CCCGTTCACCAGCGGCGGACTGATTCCATACAACACCGAGTCATTGATCTGGTGTAACTACCTCGCCGATGTGCTTGGCGATGGCGGCACCGTTGCTGCGCTCTACGTCAACAGCGACTTTGGCAAGTCCTACCAGAAGACATTCGAACAGTGTGCGCCCGAGGTGGGGCTCGAGATCGTGGCCACAGAGGTACACGATCCCAACGCCGACACCGTGCAGAACGAAGTCACCACACTGGCTGCCAGCGGTGCACAGGCCTTCATAATTGGTAGTTCTGGTGCCAACTGCCCGCGCGGCGTTGCCGGAGCTGCTGCGGTTGGCTGGGAAACCAACGTTGTGGTCTCAGCTACATGTCAGAACATCGGCCTGTTCTGGAAGCCGATTGGGAAGTTCGCAAATGGTATTCACATCATCAATACCTCCAAGGATGTGAGCGATCCGGCTTGGGCCGATGATCCGTTCGTGCAGAAGACCCGCAGCGAACTAACAGCCGCTGGCATCGATCCCGAAACCGGCTCGTATCAGACCGGCTACATATTTGCACAGGTACTCGAATCGGTGCTTCTTAAGGCAGCCGCTTCACCTGAGGGGCTCAACAGAGGCTCCCTCGTCGATGCGATGTGGTCAATGGACGTGGTACTCGCCGCATTGCTACCGGGGGCGAGGTTCCATACCGACGGGTCGAACGACGCATACGTAACTGAGGCTGGCTTCATGAGCGAGTTGGAGTACGACGCGACGGCCGACACTGCGTCATGGGCCAAGATCTCCGAACTGATTGATCAGGAGGGCGTGCTCGGCCACTTTGGCGGCTGACCGTATTTCCTGATCAATAGTTGATGAGAGGGGAGCGGCGTTCGCCGCTCCCCTCTTTCGTTTTGGACTCAGCTACTTTCGAGCCCCGTGTTAGCCCACAGATGTAGGGCCGAGACGTGCGAGCACCTTGGCGGCGAGACGGTGTCCGGCGTTCGATGCCGACGCTGCATCTGCGCCAGTCGATCGCGACGCGAGGTAGCCGGATATGAACCCGTCGCCGACGCCAGTGGCGTCACGAACATGCTCGACAGGCTTGACCTCCACCGCCGTTGCTGCACCACGGTGATCGACCGCCAATGTCGGCCGTGGGCCGGCTGTGATGACGGTGTTTGAGGCGCCCGGGATTGGAGATCGGGGATCGAGGCCGAGTGCGGCGTGTTCAGAGGCGTTGAGCACCACACTGTCGGGGCGCGTGGCCATCACCAGCTCAAGGTATTCGCCACGCCCGATGCTCTTGAGGTCGGCCGAACTCGGGCCGCCCATGGTGAGAGCAATTCGATGGTCGCGCACCTCGCCAAGCAGACGGTCTATTGCCGATGCCAGGGGATCTTCGGTGAATGCCGAAGCTGCCAAATAGAGCTGAGAGACCCCGTCGAGAACTCCGGTGTCGATGGCGTGAAGCCGTCGAGAGGCGCCCCGGTCGACAAGCCGGCTTCGCTCTCCCGCGCTCACCATCGTGATCGACACGCCAGTGCCCCCAAGGTGGTGGACCAGGGCGTCGACCCCACGACGCTTCAGGTCGGCTGCGAGCGTTCTCCCGACGGTGTCGTCTCCAACCTGACCCACGAAACGCACAGCCTGGCCGAGTTCTGCCGACAGTGCCGCCACGTTGGCCGCATTTCCGCCCCTCACACGAGCCGACCGCACCGATGTCTCGTCCCCCCTCAACGGCGGAGTCGACACTCTCACCAGGATCTCTTCATAGAGATCGCCCACGCACAACAGCACACCGGAAACCTAGTCTCTACGACTGGTCGTGGGAGAAGTTGGCTCGTGTCTGAATCATCCGGGAAGGAAGATTTGGGGGTCCTTTGGCACGCCGTTCACTCTGACCTCGAAGTGCAAGTGGGGTCCGGTGCTGAATCCGGTCGTGCCGGTGAGGCCAATCACCTCGCCTTGTTCAACCCAGTCGCCTTGGCTGGCCTTCAATTCGCTCATGTGTGCGTACAGCGTCGAGATGTTTCCGTCGTGCTGAATCACAACAGCATTGCCGTAGCCGCCTCTGCGTCCGGCGAAAATCACCCGCCCCGACTTCGATGCCCAGATCGGCTCGCCAGTGCGACCAGTGATGTCGACCCCGGGATGGCTACGCGTTGAACCGAAGATTGGATGACTTCGAGGCCCAAACTTTGAGCTGATCCGGCCGCTCTTGGGAAACACGAAGCCCTTCACTGACTCAACACCTGAGGATCCACTTGGGAACCCAAGGGCTTCAGCCTGCTTCTGTTGGATCAGGGAGGTCATGTCGTTTGCTTCACGGTCGAGATCGGCAGCGCTTGCCTGCCAATCGTCGATACGGCTCTGCACCTCGGCACGCACCGAATCCTCTATCCGGCGACGCTCCTCCAGTTGGGTGAGATCGGCCTCGAGTGTGACCCGAAGCTCATCGGCTTCCTTTTGTGCCTCGACACCGGCGAGTAGATCTTCACCTCGCTGGGCCTCGAGGCGTCGGAGTCTGTCGAGGAGGTCGCGATCGGTTCCAGCCGTGAAATCGAGGAAGGCAAGCCTTATTGCTGTGCGATTGAGGTCAGCGGACACCAGCCACGGTTCCACCCCGACGCTGGACCCTACGTACGCCTCGACGGCGCGATCGGCGATCCGTCGACTCGTCTCCGTTAATGCCAGTGAGGCATCAGCGGCACGTGCCTCGCGGTTGGTGACTTCTTCGATTGCCGAATCGAACGCTTGTCGGGCGCCCTGCACCTGCGCGACCTGAGCATCGACCGAACCCTGAATCTCGGCAAGGACCTCGGCGATTTCGCCGTCTTGGAGTTCGAGCAAATCGACCTCAGCCAGCGCTGCCGCTCTCGCATCGCGAGCCTCTTCGCGCTGTTTCCGGATGTCGCTTATCGAATCTTGAGCTGCCACTGCCGTCGGCCATAACAACAGACACAGCAGAAGTGCCGCGAGCGCTCGGATGGAAGTGTGTGGTGGGTTCATGCAGCTCAAAGGCATCGATGAGGGGCCGCCCGTCGTCAATGACGATAGCCACCGCGGCTGCACCAACGGTGGAATCGGCCACAGTGGCGATGATTCGCGCCCCCGACGTGGTGGACTATGGGCCGACTATGACCGATCCCCCACCAGATCCTCGTTCCGTTTCGGTCGCAACCGCACCGGGGTCGACGCCTCTTCCATCGGCCGAGTTGCCATCCGAGCCATCCGCTGACTCCGGACGGGTGTGGCTCCGGCGGTCGCTGTGGGTCGTGGCTGCGGCGTTGGCGGTGATTCTCGTTCTTGGTGGGATCGGATCAGTTGTCGCATGGTCGTCATGGCGCGATGTCGAGAGAGTGCAGCTTTCGGCGGCTATGAAACCCTCGATCCTGGGCACCAACTACCTGATAGTCGGCACCGACTCAAGAGAAGGCATCACTGCCGACCAACCCAACGCCGGCGCGATCATCGGCACTCCGGTGTCGGGTGAGCGAACCGACTCCATCGCGGTGCTTCATCTTGGCGACGGTGGCCCTCGCCTTCTTGCCATCCCGCGCGATCTCTATCTACCTCTGTACGGAGGTTCGACAAACCGAATCAACGCGGCCTTCTATTTCGGTGGGCCGGAGGCACTCGTACGCACAGTTCAAACAGAGCTGGGTATTGGAATCGATCATTACCTGCAGATCGATCTGTCTGGATTCCTTGACCTGGTCGACGCTCTGGGAGGCGTGACGATCGATATTCCCAACCCTGCGTACGACCTGAATTCGGGCCTCCACATCGAGACCAGCGGGCCTGTGTTGCTTGATGGCGACACCGCTCTGGCCTATGTGCGGTCACGTCACTACGTTGAGATCATCGACGGGATAGAAGTCCGCGACCCAACATCAGATCTCGGAAGGGTCCAACGTCAACAGCACTTCCTGGCGGCGGTGTTCGCTGGTATGGGCCACACCTTCAACCCAATGAAGATAATGGGAGTCGTACGTGGAGCCACATCCAATGTGAAGGTCGACGACGCCATGTCTCTCGGCGATGCGGCCAGGCTCGCTATGGCGTTGCGCGGCCTCGACCCAGCAACGGCGACTCTTCCCACCAGTCCATACACGACCGGGTCGGGAGCTCAGGTGTTGCTGCTTCGCGAGGACGAGGCGGCCGCGATGCTGGCGGACTTCCGCTGAGCCGTCGGTGGGCGGGGCAGCTCAGATCAGATCGACATGACGCCATGTGTTGCTACGAGAGAGCCGATGATCACGCCACCAACTCCGAATACGCCGGCCACAAGTCTGGTGAGGGTCGGGCGATGCATGGTGAAGCCGTGGGGCAAACCGATTGCTGTGCCGACAGAGGCGGCTAGTCCGACGAACATGGCCGCTGCGGCAGGCACAACCCCACGCTCGGCACCAGTCGCCAATGCCATCAGAGCCACGGCTGGAGTGAACATTGTGGGGAAGAACAAAGGGAATAGCGCGGTCGGAACAGACGTGGACGATGGCTCAAGGCGTGGCGGCGACACGAGTGCATCCCGGACACCTATGACCACCACAGAGATACCGGCGGCGATCACTGCTGACGAGGTGCTGACCCCGATTAGGTTGTTGATCGGGCCCGACAGCCAAGCCACGACGATCGTGGTCGGAGCGAGGACGCATGCGGCCAGAAGGGGTGCGCGCCGATCACCTCCAGCGGCTACCGCAATGCGCACAGGGTTCGCCGCGGTAGCCACAGCCAGAACGACGAGTAAAAGGCTCATGTTTCCATCCAGTCGAGGGTGAAGAGCAGTGTGGAAAGAGTGTGTTGTTGATCATCGAGTTGTGAGACACCCTGTCGGAACCAGGCGCCGTCTACTCTCGAATCAGTGATATTGCCATCCGCGTCGACCGCGTGTGATTGTCGATCGAGTAGCAGCCACGTAGCACAAGTCGCCCGCTCCTGCAGAACGGCACGCCGGTCGCCAAGGATGCCATTGCGAGAGTCGAGAATCAGGAAGTTTCCGAATGCCTCCCCCAGCGTGCCCACACCGGCGGGCAGGGCGACGTCGCCACGCGTGAGGCGAGTGATACCTCCCACTCTCTGAGACTCATATCGAACTTGCAGACCGAGCATCCATAGTTGGCGATCGACCCATGCGTCCTCCGCTGCGTCGCGAGCGGGTGGCTGCGGCCACCTGGCCATCGTCTCGACGGCGTATGCGCCCCAATGATCCGAGATCGGTGGCCACGGCTTTTCCACGGCATCCCGAGCGCTGATGAGATATCGGCGAATTCTTAGAGCAGCCCGGTCGAACCCTCGCCCTGGAAAGCTCAGATGGAGGCGAGCCAGGGCCCACAGTGTCTCGCCCGTGTAGAACCGTGACCTTTCAGAAATTGGGCCGGTCGTGGTGTCGATGACGGCATCGACCGCCCCATCGTTGCCGACTGTCGCAACCAGCGTCGCGGCCATGTCGAGAATTACGGAATCGAACTCATCGGAACCTGTTAGCAGGCGTCTCTCGACAAGGGCTGCCACCAAGAGCGCTGTGGATCCGGTCTCCAGCCTTGTGCCCACACCGAACGCAGGGCCGATTGGTGTGTCGACAACCCTGTCGAGCGCCCAACTGAGCGCCTTGTCGGCTGTCGGTTGAGCATCTACGAAACCGTGATTCGCCGCTTGATAGAGCGCCAGCATGGCCCCAGCGTGACGGGGCTCACTGTATCCCCCCAGGTCACGGGCAACCTTGAGGTCGTAGCGGTAGGTGAACATCCCATCGTTGGTGATATTGGCGCTCAACCATCCGACTGCTGCGTCGGCAGCAGCACTCACCTCGGATCGTTGAAAGCTGCCACACCGCTCCGGGTGAACTGCCACACCCACCACACCGAAAGTCAGAACCCATGTGAGCAGCCCGGCTGCAACGCGTCGAAGATTCTGCCCCACCTCCGGCACGCTACACGGTGTGCCGCTGCACCTACGATGGCTGGATGCTGAGTGTGTTACGCAGACTGTCACCGCTGATTGCCGCAGCGGTCGTCCTCTCCCCACTGTTGCACAGTCCGAATCACGACTCCTATCCGCTGTCGACCTATCCGATGTTCGCCGATGATCGCGGCCCAGAGACGACCAT
>JBDNJK010000109.1:0-2849 GCA_041687805.1 Acidimicrobiales bacterium | reverse complement strand
TGTGAGTCAGCCGCCGATGGTCATCGGCGGCAAGAACAGGCGGATCCACCAGCCGACCGTCACCGCCCAATACACCGTGCCGAATCCTGCGGTGCCACCCAGCACCCATCCCGCACCAAGGGCCGTCATCTCGATGATGGTTCTGGCGGTCGATATTTTCAGCCCGCTTCGGGTGAGAGCTGTCATGAGCCCGTCGCGTGGTCCGGGCCCGAGCCCGGCACCGAGATAGAGCCCCGATGCCAGCCCCACGGTCGGTGGAGCGATACCGAGCACCACCACTCGTGCCGCCATCGAATGAAGGTCGGGAATCAAAGCCAACGCGGCGTCTATCGACAAGCCGATGACGGCGATATTGAGAAGTGTTCCGATCCCGATGGGCTCGCGTAGAGGAGCAAATGCCACAAGGAGCAGAGCTCCTGTGAGCATCACCACCACCCCAATCGAGAGTCCGGATCGCTCAGAAACGCCTTGAGAAAAGACCGTCCATGGATTCGACCCCAGGTCGGCTTCGATCGTCAATGCCAATGCGATTCCGAAGATGATCAGCCCAGGAAGGATCTGAAAGATGCGACGGCTCATTGGAGGGCGCAGCCGCAACAGCCGGAACCCGAGAACGTTTCGAATTTCAGCGCTTGCGATCGAGTCGGGCATCGCAGAGAAGCTATCGGCCGAGATCAGGGTGGGGGACCGAATTGCTCGACAAGTCGAATTGCGGGCCGACAACTCGTTCCGGTACAACATTGGCGTTGAGCAGGCCGGGGCACGATCGAGGAGCGACGATGGACGACAACCACGGGTCGACAGATTGGATGAAGATCAGCCGGCAGGCCGCGTTTGGGTCCCACCAGTTGATCGGCTGGATCTTCTGGGAACCGCGAGCAGTTGAGGCCTATGAGGCTGCCGGCATTCCTGGCGGGGGAGCGGGCTACTACCTGGTAAGTCGGGGTGCGCCTGTGGCCGCCGCTGGAAATCAAGCGGTCACCGCGGCGTTCTACTCGATCACCGCCGCTGGAATTTCGATGATGCTCGATCTGGCGCGAGAACACACGACGTTGGAGGCGGTCACCGACATACGAAACGATGCCGTCCTGGCGGGGTTGCAAGATTATGTGCCTCAGATTTGTGACGGTTTGGCTGCGCTCGAGAAGCCGCTATGGGAGGTGGCCGACGCTCTGAGTCCGTCGGGCAAGGTGCTGTTCGCCGCTCACCGGGAATGGCCGCGCCCCGACAACGCTCTGGTGTCGGCGTGGCTCGCGGTCAACTGCATCCGTGAATGGCGTGGCGACATTCACTGGGCGATTCAGATCGCCGAGGGCATTTCGGGAACCGCTGCGGGAATGCTCGATGGCGCATGGCGCCACTACGACGACGACTGGCTCCCTCGCAGTCGTGGGGCAGCCGATACCGATCTCGAGGCCGCGATGGCAGAACTCGACGAGTGCGGCTTCGTCACTGATGGGAGGGTGAACGAGGCCGGGGTCTCCTATCGGCAGGGTCTCGAGGACCGGCTCGACAAGCTGACCATAGAGCCATGGCAGCACCTCGGATTGGAGCGCACCGCAGAGTTGCAGGCGCTCATGGATGAGGCCGGCCCGACTCTGATGGCCCGCGTCGATGAGACCGCCGGCCCCAACTGGATGCCGGCGGGACGGTTAGGCCAATATCCGACCAAGGAGTGAGAGAGCCGAAACGATCAACAGCGCCACTATCAGGCGTTCGAAGATCTGACCGGCGAGACGGCCGCGCATGCGAGTGCCGATAGGCACCACAGACAGAGCGGTGACGAACGCCACGCCGACGGCAGCCAATCGGTCGGTGGTGAATTCGCCGGTGATCGCCAACATTACGAGCTGAGCGGATCCGGCGAGCAGAAACAACATTGTCACTGAGTAGACGTAGGCGTTCTTTTGGAGGCGATAGCCGTGGATCCACATGGCCACGATTGGCCCGGAGATACCTATGGCGCCTTGCATAAGTCCGGCAACGATGCCGACGGGCGGTGACCAACGATGGGCCGTCTTGGGATCCATCAATCGATCAGGAGCTCGGAAGTAGTGCACCACGAACATCACGATCGTGACAATGAGAGCGATCAGTAGCGGCGTCTCTGGCAGATGGACCAGAAGCAGCACGCCGAACACGGAACCGATCATCATGGTGGAGCCGAGGATCCCGAGATCGCTAGTTTCGTGGCGTGATTCTCGCGCGTCGATATTGATCAACAGGTTGGCCATCGTGTTTGGGAAAGCGAGCACGACCACTGCCTCCTGAACACCTATGAACAGCGACAGAAACGGGACGGCGAGCAGCGGATAACCCATGCCGGTGACGCTCTTGACGAACGATCCGACAAGCGACGCCAGGCCTATGAGTATGAGGTCGCCCGTTGACACCGAGCGATCCTATGTGTGGCTCTTCAAGATCGGACGTCGATGGCAGCCGTGATTCTTTCGGCGGCGCGCTCGATGGTTGCGGTTGGTGCGGCAATCGTCATTCGGGCGAATCCGGCTCCTTGTCTTCCGAACCAGTGGCCGGGGCTGATAGCAATGCCGGCGGCCGATGCGAGCCATCCGGCGATCTCGGGCGGTTCGAGACCAAGCGTCGGGAGGTCGAGCCACTCGCCGCCGGCGCGATATGCCGCCTCGAACGCTGCGATACCGAACACGTTGTTGCGGGTGAGATGCAGCCGTGAGCTTCGTGATTCGAACCGATCGGCGACCTCGTCGTTGTTGGTGACAAACAGCGTGTCGCAGACCCCGGCAAGGCCGAACGTCTTGATCGGTCCGTGCGTTGCCGCCCACGATGGGCCGTCGCTGGCGACCCTCGCGAATGGCACAAATTCGTGTGGT
>JBDNJK010000108.1:0-3094 GCA_041687805.1 Acidimicrobiales bacterium | reverse complement strand
GGCGATGACGCCTTGACCAATTTGGGCGATTTTCCCAGTAATCGTGAGTTCCGTAATGATTGTGACCGTAGTTGAATTGGATCCACCGTCGAGACTGGCGTGGACAAGTGCCTTAGGGTCCACCACAGAATTAAGCGCGTATGGGTGTGCTCACCTGTTTTGGCCCCACTTGAACGGGTTGTGCTCATTTAGTTTGGCCCCACCTGGGTAGGTGCTGGCGGGTCCACGTTGGGGTGCTTCTTGTGATGAACCGTGGGGTTCATGACGAGAAGGTGCCGTGTGGAGTTGTTTGAGGAGATTCGTCGGGCGAGGCGTGACGATCGGGATGTGTCGGTGCGGGAGTTGGCCCGCCGGTTTGGGACGCATCGGCGAACGGTGCGTGATGCGTTGGTGTCGGCGGTGCCGCCGGCGCGTATGCCGGTGGCGGAGCGGGCGTCGCCGGTTTTGGATGAGTGGAAGCCGTTGATTGATCAGTGGCTGGCCGATGATCTGAAGGCACCTGTGAAGCAGCGGCACACGGCCCGGCGGGTGTGGCGTCGCCTGGTCGAGGAGCACGACGCGACGGTTGGTGAGTCGACCGTGCGGCGTTACGTCGCCCGGGCGAAACGCGACCGGCCAGCGGTGTTGGCCAAGGTGATGGTCCCTCAGACTCATGTTCTTGGTGCCGAGGCAGAGGTCGATTTTGGTGATCTGCGCTTCGTGTTGAACGGCACGATGGTGAAGGGTCACATGTTCGTGATGCGCTTGTCGGCATCGGGCAAAGCGTTCCATTACGTGTATTTGAACGAGGCCCAGCAGGCGTTCCTTGATGGCCATGTCCGCTCCTTCGATTTCTTCGGTGGGGTACCGGGGCGGGTCCGCTATGACAATCTCAAACCGGCGGTCGTCAAGGTCCTCAAGGGCCGCGATCGTGAAGAGACCGAGCAGTTCAAGCTGATGCGCTCGCATTACCGGTTCGACTCGTTCTTTTGTGAGCCTGGCATCGGCGGCGCTCACGAAAAGGGCGGCGTTGAGGGTGAGATCGGCCGGTTTCGGCGCAACCATCTGGTGCCAGTCCCCGATGTTGGGTCGGTCGCTGAGCTGAACCAACTCATTGCCGTCGCCGACATCGACGATGACCGCCGCTTCATTGGGGGCCGCAGCATTCGTGTCGGTGATCACTTCGCCGCAGAAACAACCAAGCTCATGGGCCTTGCGGCCGAGCCGTTCGATGCGTCGTTGTTGCTGCGGCCCAGGGTCGACTCGAAATCGAGAGTGTGTGTGCGCCAGTGCTTCTACTCGGTGCCGGTCCGCTATGTCGGCGCCCGCATCGATCTACGTCTCGGCGCAGACACCGTCGCCGCGTTCGACGGTGCTCGCATGGTCGCTGACCACGTCCGGCTCACCGGCAAAGGCACCGAATCGTTGGTGTTGGATCACTATCTCGAAGTCCTCAGGATCAAACCGGGTGCGCTCACCGGAGCGACAGCCCTCGCCGCCGCCAGAACCTGCGGCGCGTTCACCGCAGACCACGACGCGTATTGGAAGGCGGCACGGCGACGCCTCGGCGATCAGGCCGGCACCCGAGCCGTGATCGAGGTGCTGCTTTCTCACCGTTACCTGTCCGGCGAAGCGGTCAGCGCGGGGATCCGAGCCTGTCTGGCCATCGGCATCGTCGACCCAGCTGTGGTGATCCTCGAAGCCCGACGCGCCACCAACCCTCGAACAGCCGAAGTGGTTGTCCCGATCGGAGCGCTCGCCCGCTATGACCGGCCCGCCCCCTCGATTGCTCACTACGACCAGCTTCTCAAGGAGGCAAAATGAAAACCCCGACCGACACCGCATCAACCGCGGCGATCCAAAACGCGACCCGAGAGCTCCGGCTCCCCGGAATCCGCGAGCAACACACCCGGCTCGCTGACCAAGCAGAACGGACCGGCGCCACCTATCTCGGGTTCCTCGCCGACGCCCTCACACTCGAGGTCGATGACCGGGCCGAACGCCGACGCGCCCGCCGCATCACCGAAGCCAAATTTCCACGACCCAAACGCCTCGCAGACTTCGACCTAGACGCCGCGCCGACCGTCAACGCCGCCACCATCGCCACCCTCGCCGCCGGCAACTACCTCGACAATGGTGACCCCGTCGTGCTACTCGGCGATTCCGGCACCGGCAAAACCCACCTACTCATCGGCCTCGGCATGGCCGCATGCGAACAAGGCCGACGCGTCCGCTACACCACCTGCGCCCAACTCACCAACGAACTCAACGAAGCCGCCGACGAACGCCGTCTCGCCAAACTCATCGCCAAATACAGCCGAGTCGAGCTTCTGATCGTGGACGAACTCGGCTACGTCAAACTCGACGCCCGCGGCGCCGAACTGTTCTTCCAAGTCCTCACCGACCGAGACGAGAAATCCACGATCGCTGTCGGATCAAACCTCCCGTTCAGCCAGTTGAATGGGGCCAAATCATCGAAGACCCCCGGCTCGTCTCCGCCGTCATCGACCGGCTCACGTTCAACGCCCACATCATCGAAACCGGCACCGACTCCTACCGACTCAAAACCAGCCGCACCTAGACACCAACAGATGGGGCCAAACAAGACGAGCACAGTGGGGCCAATCCGGGTTGACATTCCCAGACGTCGGTGCCACCAACCCATTCGACATTCTGGCCATCAGTGCCGAAGACGAAGAACTCCACATCGAAGTCAAAGGTAGCTCAGGCCAGGCAGCCACTGTCGAGCTAACCCACGGCGAAGTAGCAGAAACCGAAGCAGGACTCAGCGTCCTAGTCGTCGTCGATCAGATCAACTGGGAACGAGACAAATCCGACAAGATCACCACCAGCGGAGGAGAACACCGCATCTGGTGGCCCCCGGCAGCCGAATCCCACCGGCTAGCAGCAACTCGGTACCGATATTTGCTCCCACAATGAATCCCACCGGAAATACCCGTCGAATCAGGCGAATCATGGCTCACTAATATTCGCCATTCTGCCATCGTGGTGCATAGTGCCAGGTCACAGCCCCGTTGAAGACCAACCCCTGAACTCCATAGAACGATCGAAACCAGGGAATACTGCTGGGAATCCGATGCCGACGACTAGCGGG
>JBDNJK010000107.1:0-28366 GCA_041687805.1 Acidimicrobiales bacterium | reverse complement strand
TTACTCCACACATCCGCCCCATAAGCACCAAGGTCATAGCCAGTACTCGGCCACGCAAAAATATATGTGCCCGAACAAGATGCAGCCGGACCGTTGCCACACGGCACGGACGTATACACCTCGGTGCCAAGAGTTTGTAAGCCAGAGTTTGCAAAATTAGAACAGCCACTTGTTTTTTGTGGCTGCAACTCGACTTGGGCGGGCACCGCTCCTACTGATGTTGATGTGAGCGCCACCACAGCGAACGTTGCCAACGCCATACCAAGCGCAGCACGCAATGATCTCTTCTTCATGATCTTCGACTCCTGAAACCAACGCGTCGGTCACGCTGGCAAAAGGGGCCGGTTTCGCACTGGCTCACCGCTGACCAAGCGACCGAAAACAGCGCCCACGAGTCGATGCCTCCCCAAGGCGAGCAACTATACGACAACGGTATTAACAACAACAGTTCCGGCCCACCAATCGTTTTCTTAAGTAGCCCTATCAGCCTAAGAACCACAGCTTTCTTGGGTCACCAGTCGTCGGTGGCAGATTCCCGACAGCGTGGAAAATGTCCGTCGCCAGAGCCGATCACCGCAAAGCCAGCTGGGCCCTACCGTCGGCGGCTTCAACATCGACTTCCACACGATCGCCATCGGCGTAGCGACCCTCCAACAGCGCCATAGCGAGTGGATCTCCGATCTCGCGTTGGATCAATCTCTTGAGCGGACGAGCGCCAAACTCAGGCTGATATCCCTCTGAGGCGAGAAGCTTCTTGGCGTCGTCGCTGACCAGGAGTTCGATGCGCCTACCGGCCAAACGCTCAGCCAGATCACGAAGCTGAATATCGACTATCGCCACGAGATCAGTTTCGGTGAGCGCACGGAATCGAACGATGTCGTCGACCCGGTTGATGAACTCGGGGCGGAAGAAATCGGACGGCTCCCCGGCCAGGTTGGAGGTCATGATCAAGACCACGTTGGTGAAGTCGACGGTGCGTCCCTGGCCATCGGTGAGTCGACCATCGTCAAGAAGCTGCAACAGCACGTTGAACACATCTGCGTGCGCTTTTTCCACTTCATCGAGCAGCACCACCGCATATGGGCGCCGCCTCACGATCTCGGTGAGTTGGCCGCCCTCGTCGTATCCGACATATCCGGGAGGCGCGCCGATCAGACGACTGACCGAGTGCTTCTCCATGTATTCCGACATATCGAGCCGCACCATTGCCCGGGGATCATCGAACAGAAACTCGGCCAGCGATTTGGCAAGTTCCGTTTTGCCGACCCCAGTCGGACCGAGGAACAAGAAGCTGCCGATCGGGCGATTTGGGTCAGCCAAACCGGCGCGACTGCGACGGATCGCATTGGCGACCACGCCCACGGCCTCGTCTTGGCCAATAACACGCTTGTGGAGATGATCCTCCAGATGAACGAGCTTCTGAATCTCACCTTCCATCAGCCTCGACACGGGTATGCCTGTCCATCGGCTGACGACTTCGGCTATGTCTTCCTCGTCGACCTCTTCCTTGAGCATGGAGTCTTGAGCCTGGATGACATTAAGCGCAGCACTCGCTTCGTCGAATTGACGCTCGACGTCGGGGATTAGCCCGTAGCGCAACTCTGCCGCTCTCTCGAGATCAGACGCACGATCAACCTCGGTGCGAAGTCTTTCCAGCTCTTCCTTGAAGCCCTGCATCGACGTGATGGCGTCTTTTTCGGCCTGCCAACGAGCGGTGAGACCGGATGACTCTTCAATGAGATCGGCCAACTCGCGGTCGAGATCAGCGAGTCGCTCCTTGGATGCATCGTCTGTTTCCTTGGCCAGGGCCACCCGTTCGATTTCGAGCTGACGCACGCGACGATCGACCACATCGATTTCCGTGGGGACGGAGTCGATCTCGATTCTCAGAGAACTTCCGGCCTCGTCGACAAGGTCAATGGCCTTGTCTGGCAGGAACCGGCCTGAGAGGTAACGATCGCTCAGCACCGCGGCCGCGACGAGCGCCGAGTCTTGGATACGCACGCCGTGGTGTACCTCGTAGCGCTCCTTTAGACCACGCAAAATGGCGATGGTGTCTTCCACGGATGGCGGCTCGACCATCACCTGCTGAAAGCGACGCTCGAGCGCGGCGTCCTTCTCCACATACTTGCGGTATTCGTCGAGTGTGGTGGCGCCGATCATGCGGAGTTTGCCGCGCGCCAGCATCGGCTTGAGCATGTTGCCGGCGTTCATCGCCCCATCGGCTCCCCCGCCGGCTCCGACGACCGTGTGCATCTCGTCAATGAACGTGATCACCTCGCCGTTGGCGTCTTCGATCTCTTTGAGCACCGCCTGCAGCCGCTCTTCGAACTCGCCGCGGTATTTCGCACCGGCCACCATCGCCGACATATCGAGGCTGATCAGACGTTTGTTGGCCAGGCTGTCGGGCACGTCGCCCTCCACAATTCGAGAGGCAAGTCCTTCGACGATTGCCGTCTTTCCCACGCCCGGCTCGCCGATCAGAACGGGATTGTTTTTGGTGCGCCGCAATAACACGCGGATTACCCGACGAATTTCTTCGTCACGACCGATGACAGGGTCGAGCTCATTTCGACGCGCTGCCTCGGTCAGATCGACGCCGAAGCGTTGCAGCGCTTGATATTGATTCTCGGGGTTCTGGCTGGTGACACGGTGGCTTCCGCGTACGTCACGAAGCGCGGTGAGGAGCGTCTCCCTGTCGACGGCCAATTGATCGGCCAGAGCGAGCAGAATGTGCTCAGTGGACAGGTATTCGTCTCCAAGATCATCAGACAGCGAGCCGGCGGCGTCGAGCACTGCGCGAAGGTCCCTGGATATCGACGGGTCGGATCCGCCATGGGCGCCGGGAAGCCGGTCAAGCACCACCTGTGCGGCGGCTCGCTTTTGAGCAGGATCGATCCCGACCTTGTGCAGCAACGGCTGCACAATGCCCTCGGTCTGGTCGAGAAGCGCCACCAAAAGATGCTCTGGAACGACCTCAGGATTTGAAGCCGCCCGCGCCGCATCCGTGGCGTTTGAAAACGCTTCAGTTGTCTTCAGCGTCCAGCGATTGGGATCAAGTGCCATTCGGCTCTCCTCCGTCGGTTTTGGGGTCATAACAGAAAACTTGAGTGCCATATACTCAACTTTGACATTGCGGCAAATATTCCAATTCGCTCCGGCACCTGGCCACCACAAGGATTGGGCCATGCTCATCCGCTATGCGATGATCTCGCCCATGCTGTCAAGGATCCCCCGTCTGCGAGGCACTCTCGTGATACTCGTCGTGATCCTCGCCGCTGGCACCATCGCCACTTTCGTCCTGGGTCGACAAGGTGACGCCGGACCACGTCCATTCGATCCCGACCAGCACCTTCGCCAATTGTCCGAATTGCCGGGAAATGGAATTGGACGACCGGATCTGGTGAGCCTGGCCCCCACTCCCCAACCAGCGCAGACCATTTCCTTCGCCGGCACCGAAATGCTGGTCGTCACATTCGATGGTCTGATCCGAAATCTTGGACCAGGACCACTCGACATCTACGGCGACCCAAACGCCAGCGACGGGATCGACGGGATCGACAGTCCACACCAACGGATCTGGGACGGCACCACCTGGATACCTGTCAATCGACCACCGGTGAGATTCGAATCAGCCGACGGCCATAATCACTTCCATTTTCTTCGCATCGACAGATACTCGCTCTGGGATTCCACGATGTCGCGCGAGATCGCACCGAGCAACAAGGTCGGTTTCTGCCTCATCGACTCGATCCAGGACGACCCCGCAGCTGGGCGCGGCTACTTCAGCGATGACGGCAACTATTGCCGCCAAGGTTCGCCCGGCGCCGAGGTCCTTCGCATGGGCATCTCCCCGGGGTTCTCCGACATTTACACGAGTGATGTCGCACTCCAGTGGGTCGATGTCTCAGACATTGCGCCCGGCGCCTACCGGGTCGCAGCCGAGATCGATCCCTTCGATCGAATCGACGAGGCCGACGAGACCAACAACGGAATCAAGTTCGCGAATGAGCCAACAATCATCCCGGGTCACCTTGCCCGTCCCACGTTGCTGACCGCGACTGACGACTCCGAACCTGTCGAGATACAACTCGGCTACGACACAGTCGGCGTCACCACCAACGCGGCAATACGAATCACATCACCTCCCCTACACGGCACGGTCGAGGTCGGTGATCCAGGATCCCCAACGGTCGCTGTCTACACCCCCGAACCGGGATTCACGGGAGTCGACACCTTCGGGTTCGCCGCCTACGACCCGAGCAGTTCATACCCGATAACGCCTGTCGAGTCGGTGGCCATGATTTCGATCGGTGACGTGGTTGAGCCGGAAATAGCCATCAGCGGGCGACGCTCTGTGGTTCACACCGGTTCCGAGCTGAAATTCTCCGCTGTATCGAGCGAACCGGGAGCGTCGCCAAGTGTCGAGTGGTCGGTTGATGGTGCCGTCGGAGGATCCGTGAGGTCCGGCACCATCGATACCAGCGGCATCTACCGCGCCCCCGACCAGCCGAAGGGTTCAGTGGAGATATCGGCCGACACCGGTTCAGCCAAGGCAACGATCGAAATCGATGTGGTGACGCCGCCCAACTATGAGCCGTTCATCCAGCCGCCGGTCGACTACGTACCTTTGACCGACGCTGCCGCCGTTCAGCAGAAGTTCCCGGTGTCGACCATTGCACTCGGGCAGCCCGCAAGTTTCATTGTCTCGGCCACAGACCCGAATGGTGATCCGCTCGGGTTCACCGCCACCGGGCTTCCTCCGGGGCTGACCATCGAACCGGGCAGTGGATACGTCTCAGGTGTCCCAACCGTAGTTGGTGAATTCAGCGTGACGTTCGGTGCCGACGATGGCGTGTCGATCTCTCAGATTGAAGTGACCATCACTGTCGAATGAAGGCGCCGAGTCACCGGTTCAAATCCGGCTGAGACTCACGCCGAAATCGTCAGCGGAGTCGGTGTACCACTCGACCATCTTGAGACCCACGCTTGCCAGTTCCGCTTCGAGGCCTTCTCGACGGAACTTCGACGAAATCTCGGTTCGGGTTAGTTCACCGGCCGCGAAATCCACATCGAGGTCGAGATCTTCAATTCTGACGGTCTGGTCTACGCGGCTACGGAGCAGCATTTCGATCGCTTCTGATCCGGTGTTCCACCGAGCGACGTGATCGAATTTATCGGGGTCGAAATCGGCATCCAAATGATGGTTGATCACCGACAGCACATTCTTGTTGAACGCCGCAGTAACGCCAGATTTGTCGTCGTAGGCCCGCACGAGACGATCAGGATCCTTGACGAGATCGGTGCCGAGCAGCAGATGGTCGCCACTCTTCATGGTGGACACCAGCGAGCGAAGAAAATTTGCACGCGCCTCGGGCCCGTAGTTCCCGATCGTGCCACCGAGCATCGCCACGAGACGTGTTCCGCCCTTGGGGATCAACTCAACGTGATGGTCGAAATCTCCAACCACACCATGAATTGAGATCGATGGGTATTCCTCAGCCAGCTTCGACGAAGTCTCACGAAGAAATTCTTCGCTTACGTCGAACGGGATGAATCGACTGAGTTGGCCGTGGCTCGTGGCTGCATCAAGAAGAGCGCGGGTCTTGTCGGAGGTGCCAGCGCCCAACTCGACAAACGTGTCGGCGGCAGCGATATCAATGATCGACTCTGCTTCCCGGAGAAGAATCTCTCGCTCGGCGCGGGTCGGGTAGTACTCCTCAAGCCTGGTGATCTCGTCGAAGAGAGCACTTCCGGCTTGATCGTAGAACCACTTGGGTGGCAGGTCCTTCGGATCGGCCGTGAGGCCTCTACGCACGTCGACGCGTAGGGCAGATTCGATGTCGGACGAGTCGAGATGGACATCGACCAATGGGGGAACGGTTGTGTTGTGCATGAAATTTGGAGCCACGATCATCGTAGGCGAATGTTGTCAGCGCCGACCCCGCCGATAGATCGTGACGGCCTGTTTGACTGGCACCAGATCCCGACGGTATTCACGTCGGGTCAGCTCAACCGCCTCATGCCGTTCGCGACGTACGTCATCGAGCTCCGACTCGAGTCTACGAACGTGGTCCTCGAGCTGGAGCACTCGCTGAACGCCGACCAGGTTGAGGCCTTCATTGGTGAGCTCCTGGATCTTCTGCAACAACTCAATGTCGGCGTCTGAGTAGCGGCGACTTCCTCCACCGGTGCGGGCCGGTTCGAGCAGGCCCTTGCGTTCGTAGATGCGGAGTGTCTGAGGATGGACGCCGGCAAGTTCGGCCGCCACGGAGATCACGTAAACCGCCCGGTTGAATCGATTGTTGTCCATGGCTGGCATGCTCCTATCGGTCTCGAGGGCGACTGAACGACTCAGACGCCTAAATGGGTTCGGGGAGATTCGGTGGTGAGCGAGTCGAGCTTTTCTACTGCTTTTCGCTGATCGGCATCGAGGTTTTGTGGGACGGCGATCTCGACCGTGACGAGAAGATCCCCACCAGCTCCGTGTCCACGAACTCGGAACTTGCGACCGTTGCGGGTGCCGGCGGGAATGCGAATGGTGACGGGTTCTTGGTCGATCGTGGGGACCTTGATGTCGGCGCCGAGAGCGGCCTCGGCGAACGTGATCGGCACCAAGAGAGTGAGGTCGGACCCAGATCTGCCAAACAGTGGATGTGGGGCAACGTGGGTGCGAATGAATAGGTCACCTGGTGGACCACCACCGCGTCCTGGCCCACCGCGACCACCCAGACGAATCTTCTGGCCGTCCTTGACGCCAGCCGGAATTCTGACTTTGACATCACGCGGGCGACGCTCAACACCGGTGCCATGACACGTGTGACAAGGATCGTCGATGATGTTGCCTCGACCATTACACGCTGGACACGGCTGACTAAATGAGAAGAAACCCTGGTTCTTGTCGATCGTGCCGGAGCCTCCACACTGCGGGCATCGCCTCGGCGATGAGCCGGGCTCCGCACCGGTGCCTGAACAGTTGCTGCATGAAGCGTCGCTGGTGAGGTGGATAGTGGTCTCGATGCCGGCAACCGCGTCCTCGAAATCGAGGTGAAGGTCGGCCTCCAGATCGGCGCCGCCTTGAACGCCTGAGCGGCGCCCGCCACCGCGACCTCCACGGTTGAACAGGCCACCCAACATGTCGCCAAGGTCGTCCCTGCCAACGTTGAATCCGCCTGCCTGACCCCCGGATGGGCCGAATTCGCCTGCCATGGGTCCGTAACGGCGCAGTTCGTCGTAGCTCTTGCGCTTGTCTTCGTCGCCAAGCACGTCGTACGCCGAGGAGACATCTTTGAACCGATCTTCTGCCTTGGGGTCGTCTGGATTGGCATCGGGATGAAGGGAGCGTGCCAACTTGCGGTAGGCCTTGGTGATCTCTTTCGCAGACGCGCTCTCGGACACTCCGAGCGTCTTGTAGTAGTCCTTGTCGAACCAATCACGCTGCGGCTCAGCCATTAGCCCTTCACTTTCACCATGGCGGCGCGAAGCACTCGTCCGTTCCATCCATATCCCGTGCGAAGGACTTCGGACACCATCGGAATCTGCTGATCATCGTCGGCCGGTTCGTGCATGGCTGCCTCGTGGCGGTTGGGATCGAACGGCTCTGCCACATCGGCAATCACCTCAAGGCCCTCGCGTTGGAGTACCGAAAGCATTTGGCCTCTGATCGTCTCCACCCCGTCGCTCTCGTGAAGCAGCGCAGCGTCGAAGGCGTCGAGGACCGGAAGGAGTTGAGTAGCGAGGCGTGATCCGGCCTGCTGGACCAACTCCTTATGACGTTTGTCGGTCTGGCGGCGGAAGTTTGCGAAATCTGCACTGACCCGTTGGAAGTCGGCGAGGAACGTCTCGGCAGCGTCAGACTCAGCCGCCGTGTCGTCGAGGCCGGCCGCGCCGTCGACTACGGCGTCTTCCTCAGCGCCTGCCGAATCGTCAGAGACGGGGTCATCGGCGATGACCTCATCTCCTTCGACCCGGGGGGTTGGTTGGTTCACGAGGTCTCGCTGTCGTCGTCGATGATCTCAGCATCGACCACTTCATCATCGTCGGCAGCACCCGCATCGGCAGCCGCCTCACGTTCCTGCTGAGCGGCAGCTTCGTAAAGACGCTGACCGAATTCCTGGCTTGCGTTCATGAGCTCTTCAGTGGCCGCCTTGATGGCCGCAAGATCATCGCCTTCCAGCGCGGTCTTGGTCTCCGCCAGCTTCGCTTCGATCGCCGACTTCTCATCGTCGGATACCGCTTCGGCCTGGTCCTTGAGCAGCTTCTCGGTCTGGTAGACGAGGCTGTCGGCGTTGTTGCGGACCTCGACCTCTTCCTTGCGCTTGCGGTCTTCCTCAGCATGGGCCTCGGCGTCCTTCACCATCTTGTCGATGGCGTCCTTGTCGAGTGATGACTGACCGGTGATGGTCATCGACTGCTCTTTGTTGGTGGCGCGGTCCTTGGCCGAAACGTGGACAATTCCGTTGGCGTCGATGTCGAATGTGACCTCGATCTGGGGCACACCACGCGGGGCGGGAGGCAGGTCGACCAGCTGGAACTTGCCCAGAGTCTTGTTGTAGGCAGCCATCTCACGCTCACCCTGCAGAACATGGATCTCGACAGACGGCTGGTTGTCGTCGGCTGTGGAGAAGGTCTGGCTCTTACGAGTGGGAATGGTGGTGTTGCGCTCGATCAGAGTGGTCATGACGCCACCCTTGGTTTCGATGCCCAACGACAACGGAGTGACATCAAGAAGCAGTATGTCCTTGACCTCGCCCTTGAGAACACCGGCCTGCACGGCCGCGCCGATGGCGACAACTTCGTCGGGATTGACGGTCTTGTTGGCTTCCTTGCCGGTGAGGCTCATGACCATGTCGGCAACAGCCGGCATGCGAGTGGAGCCGCCAACCAGAACGACATGCTCGATGTCGCCCTTGCTCAGACCGGCATCTTTGATGGCCTGCTCAAACGGCTTCTTGCACCTGGCGAGAAGATCGGAAGTGAGCTCTTGGAACTTGGCGCGAGTGAGCTGGTAGTCGAGGTGGAGCGGTCCGGTGTCGGTGGCTGTGATGAATGGCAGATTGACTTGGGTGGACTGCGTCTGTGAAAGCTCGATCTTGGCTTTCTCAGCTGCCTCTTTAAGGCGCTGAAGCGCCATCGCGTCGGTGCTCAGATCGACGCCGTGGTCGCCCTTGAACGAACCAACCAACCAGTCGATGACGGCTTGGTCCCAGTCGTCACCACCAAGGTTGGTGTCGCCATGGGTTGACTTCACTTCGAACACGCCGTCGCCGATCTCAAGAACTGACACATCGAAGGTGCCGCCGCCGAGGTCGAACACGAGAATGGTCTGCTCGGTGCCTTCCTTGTCGAGGCCGTAGGCCAATGCGGCCGCAGTGGGTTCGTTGATGATGCGCAGAACCTCGAGGCCGGCAATCTGGCCGGCTTCCTTGGTGGCGGTGCGCTGGGCATCGTCGAAGTATGCGGGAACTGTGATGACGGCCTGATCGACCGTCTCGCCTAAGTAGTCCTCGGCGTCACGCTTGAGCTTCATCAACGTGCGCGCCGAAATTTCCTGGGAGTTGTATGCCTTGCCGTCGATGTCGACGGTCCAGGTGGTGCCAATATGGCGCTTCACCGAACGAATCGTGCGCTCCGGGTTGGTGATGGCCTGACGTTTGGCAACTTCACCGACTAGCACTTCGCCGTCCTTGGCGAAGGCCACCACTGATGGTGTGGTGCGTGAACCCTCGGAGTTGGCGATCACAACCGGATCGCCGCCTTCAAGTACGCATACAACCGAATTGGTGGTGCCGAGATCGATACCGACAGCTTTTGTCATTTGGGGCCTCTTCTTTTCTCTGTTTTCGTGTTTGGGGGAGATTGAGAACTTGATTCCGTTATCGCCAACCGGACTGTAGTAAAGGAAATTCCCAAATACTCCGAAAAGTTGAGTGCATCACCATCAACTTTAGTAAGTCATCCCGACGCCCGCTCTCTCTGGCTCAACGGCTACCGTTTGTGCCATGAGCACACTGATCCTGGTTCGTCATGGCCGCAGCGAATGGAACGAACAAAACCTCTTCACTGGCTGGTACGACTGTCCACTGATCGACAAGGGGCGCGAAGAGGCCCACGCTGCAGTTCCCCTGATGCTCGCCGGTGGCCTGCTCCCGGATGTCGTTCACACCTCACTGCTGCAACGTGCGATCGAGACCGCCGAGATCGTGCTTGCCGGCCTCGATCGTCGCTGGATCCCGGTGAATCGCAGTTGGCGTCTCAACGAACGCCACTACGGCGACCTCACCGGTCTCGACAAAGCCGAAACTCTCGCGAGACACGGAGCCGAGCAGCTCCAGATTTGGCGTCGCAGCTACGACAGCCCACCGCCACCGATCAGCGACGACAATCCCTGGAACCCCAACACCTCGCCGGCCTATGACGACCTGCCACCAGAACTTCTGCCGCGCACCGAATGCCTGGCCGACGTCGTCGATCGAATGTTGCCCTACTGGTACGACTCGCTCGTACCCGATCTGCGACGCGGCCGCACTGTCCTCGTCGTGGCCCACGGCAACAGCCTTCGAGCGCTCGTCAAGCATCTCGACTCGATCTCCGACGACGAGATCCCTTCACTCAACATCCCCACCGGGATGCCGCTTCTCTACAACCTCGACGACAACATGGCCCCCACCGAACAAATGCACCCGCTCGAAAGAGCCCTCGACCCGGAAGCAGCCGTGGCTGGCGCCGCCGAGGTCGCGGCCCAAGCAGGCAAACTCTGACTCGCCACTCTCAGGGGAATCAGCTCGCAGGCATCGGGTCAACGCCGTAGCCGTGTCCACCGTGCTCCATGATGTCGAGCCCTTCGATCTCCTCCTCGCGGCTGACCCGCAGACCCATGGTCCGCTTCAGCACGAAGAACAGCGCGCCTGACGCCGCTGCCACCCAAGCTGCGACCGCCAACACCATGAGGAACTGCACGATCAGCTGGTCGAATCCGCCGCCATATAGGAGACCGGCATTCTCACGGCCGAGGGAGGCATCGTCGTAGCGAGCAAACAGTCCGACCGACAGGGTGCCCCAGGCACCACAGATGCCGTGAACCGAGACGGCACCAACCGGATCGTCAATCTTCACCCTGTCGAAGAACAAGACCGCTAAGACCACGATCACACCGGCTATCGCTCCGATCACCAAGGCCGCCCACGGCTCCACTGCTCCCACCGGGGCGGTCACCGCGACCAAACCCGCGAGTACACCGTTACCAGCCATGGCCACGTCCGGCACTCCTGCCTTCCACCAGATGGTCGCGACAGCAGTGATGCCACCGGCGGCGCCGGCCAGGAAAGTGTTCATGGCAAGCATCGGTACGAGAGTGTCGGCTGCCAACTCCGATCCGGGATTGAATCCGAACCAACCGAACCAGAGGATGAACACGCCGGTGATGGCCAGCGGAATGCTGTGAGCGGGAAACGGATGTCCGTGCCCATTCCTGCCGTACCGTCCGATACGAGGACCGAGGAAGAGGGCACCCATGAGCGCTGCAATGCCTCCGGTCATGTGAACCACGGTCGAACCGGCGAAGTCGGAGTAAACAGCGTCGCCGATCTGCATCTTGGCGATGAGGCCACCGCCCCAGGTCCAGTGCACGACCACGGGATAGATAACCGCGGTCATCGCTGCCGAGAAGATCAGGTACGACTTGAACTTCGTTCGCTCAGCCATGGCCCCCGAGGCGATGGTGACTGCCGTCGCCGCGAACACCACCTGGAAGAAGAAAAACGTGGCGGGTGTGAGGTTGCCGATGCCCGAGGCGCCTGGAGTGTTGAGAACCGAAGGGTCTGCGCTGGTCTTCATGAAGAAGTCGCCAAGACCACCCCACCACGTTCCCGAAGATGCAAACGCGATGCTGTAGCCAACCACGAAGAAAGAAATCGCACCGATCAAAGCATCAGAGAGGTTCTTGGCCATAATGTTGCTGACATTCTTTGCCCGAGTGAGCCCGGCCTCCACAAGCGCGAAGCCAGCCTGCATAAAGAAGACCATGGCGCCGGCGATGAAAACCCAGAGGTTGTCGAGAACAATCTGGGTCGGATCGGTATCTTGGGCGCTCGCCGGAGAGGCGAACAGCACCGCGAACAAGCCCGCCAGAGGTAGTCCCAAAAGGACCTTCTTCTTCATGATTCCCTTCCTTGCAACTGGTGCCTTCTCGGCCGTTGCTTTGGTGAAGGGAAAGGTATGAGCCTTCGATGTCGAGACTGTGTTACCTCTGTTACCTGAATGAAACAGCTTGCTGACGCGAGTCTGTCACCAGTCAGGACATGGTCTCGAGAAGATATCCGCGGCCCCGTACCGTTCGTATCGCGAGTCCGATCTCGTCGATGCGACGCCTAAGTCGCATCACTTGGACATCGAGCGCATTGCGATTAGAACTGCCGTCGGGCCAGCCGGCTCGGGTCAGGATCTCGCGGCCGACCACAGTGTCAAGACGTTCGACGAGCGCACGAGTGATACGCATCTCAACCGGCGGGATAGCCACCCAATTCCCGCCGAACCGGAGAACACAATCATCGATCACCGGTCGGTCGGCACCCGACAATTCGATGCGACGTTCCAGTCCGGCGATCCTTACTCGCAGATCACGAATCGACGCGGGGCGCCTTATCCAATCCTCCAGCACATCGCCGCTGACGGGAGCTTCGATATCGGAATCAATCACGAGCAATCGGGCCCGGCCCGCGGAACGAAGCTCAATGAGTCGATCGTTCTCGACGGGCCAATGAATCAATTCCACCTCCACGACCAACGAAGGTACGGCATCGACGTTTCGTGATTGTTTCGCGAATGTGAATGCAAATCGGTGGATCGAAGCACTGCGAGCGCCGGGTGGTCGCGATGCAGGCATCACGGGACGTAAGCTCATCGGCCGTACGGACCATGCCATTGGCCGCGCTCTGCGTCTCGGCCGGATCCAAATTCAGGAGCGACAAGATGGCCTTCTTTTCCAAAAGATCCCAACGCAAAGCAGCCGAACGTGAAGAGTTCATCGGCTATCTCAGGTCACCCCAAGAACTCGATTCCAACGGCAGGGTGATCGACTCCAAGGATGCTGAGCATGCCTCGCTCAAAGGGGCCGATCTCTCGGGCGCCGACTTGCGCCACGCCGACTTCCGTTATGCCGACCTGTCGGAATCCGATCTGTCCGGTGCCGATCTGTCGGATGCCGACTTGTCATGGGCCAAACTCAATCGAGCCAAGCTCGTCGGCACCAGACTCAAGCGGGCCCGCATGATCGACGCGATGCTTCAGGACACCGACCTCACAGACGCTGACCTCACCGCCGCGACTGGCCTCTTGGCCGAATGCTTCAAGGGCGCCGTTATCACCGATTCCACCAAGTGGCCATCGGGATTCTCGCCTGAGATGCGCCCTCTCGGTCCGCTTCTGCACGATCGTGGCCAGGGACGGATCCAGGATCTCGACTGAGTCGACAGAGTCTTCCCAACCATTCCCCCACTCGAATATCTGACATTGAGAACTGAACAGCATTGAGCACTGAACAAACCGAACGCAACGGTTCCGGCAAAGCCAATCGAGCCCTGACAATCGCGGCGCTGGGAATCGTCTTTGGCGATATCGGAACAAGCCCGCTCTACGCGATGAGGGAGACTTTCGAAAGCTCCACTCACCACATCGCCCTCACGAAGTCCAACATCCTCGGAGTCCTGTCGCTGATCCTCTGGTCGTTGATGATCGTGATCGTCATCAAATACTTGCTGGTCGTTCTGCGCGCCGACCACAACGGCGAAGGAGGCATTCTCGCCCTCACGGCATTGCTCGGCGAGCGCGGCAACACAGGGAAGTTGGGAGCAACGCTGGTGGCGTTTGGCATCGTCGGCACGGCGCTCCTGTATGGCGACGGGATGATCACCCCAGCCATTTCCGTGCTCAGCGCCGTCGAGGGAACCGAAGTTGCCTCCGCGAGTCTCAGTTCATATGTGGTGCCGATTTCCATTGCGATTCTGATCGGAATTTTCCTCGTACAGCGACACGGCACCGGACACATCGGTCGCATATTCGGACCGGTGATGCTCGTTTGGTTTGCGACGCTCGCCCTACTCGGTGCCGTCCGGATCGCTATCGAACCAACCGTTCTGCAAGCGTTCTGGCCGGGACACGCTTGGCAGTTCTTCGTCGACAATCGCCTCACAGGGTTCTTCGCTCTGGGCTCGATATTCCTGGTGGTCACGGGTGGTGAGGCGCTGTTCGCCGACCTTGGTCACTTCGGCCGGCCGCCGATCAGCCGCAGCTGGTTCACAATCGTGTTGCCGGGATTGGTCATCAACTACTTGGGCCAGGGCGCATTGCTCATCCACGATCCAAGCGCCATCGACAATCCCTTCTACCGGCTCGTGCCGGGCTGGGGCACCATCCCGCTCGTTGTCCTGGCCACGATGGCGACCGTCATCGCGTCCCAGGCACTCATCTCCGGGGCGTTCTCGCTCACCATGCAGGCCGTCCAACTCGACTACCTCCCTCGCATGAAGGTGATCCACACATCGTCCGAGGAAAAAGGGCAGATCTACGTTCCTGCTGTCAACTGGACATTGATGGTGGCCTGCGTTGCGCTTGTGATCGGATTCCGATCATCGTCCGGGTTGGCCGCGGCTTACGGAATTGCCGTGTCGATCACGATGATCATCACCACTGTCCTCTTCTATTTCGTGTCACAGACACGGCTCCGGTGGTCACGACTTCGCGCTGGTGCCGTTTGCGCACCTCTACTCATCGTTGACTTCGCGTTCTTCTTGGCCAACGTGCCGAAAATCGCTGAAGGCGGCTGGTTCCCACTGGTCGTGGCGGCAATCATTTTCACGATCATGACCACCTGGCACACCGGCAGGAAGCTGATCCTCGGCCGACTGCGCCAAGGCCATGCCGAGCTCGAAAAATTCCTGACGGACTACCGCAAGAGCGACGTGCAGCGTTCGCCCGGCACTTCGATCTACCTGTTCAGCCAGCGCGACAAGGCGCCGCCGGCAATGCTGAACGACCTTCGCCATTCCGGGGTGTTGTCCGAAACTGTGGTCATTCTCAACGTAATGATCGAGGATCGCCCGGCGGTGCTCGAGGCTGAGCGAGCAGAGCGAGCCGACCTGGGCGACGGGTTCCGTCAGGTGGTGCTCCACTACGGATTCCGTGAATCGATCGATATTCCCAAGGCGATTCTCGACCATGAGATCGCTAACGAACCAGAGGCCCATTATGTGATCGGCCACGAAACCGTGATCGTGACCGACCGGCCCGGCATGGCGATGTGGCGCGAGCACCTCTACAACTTGATCTACCGCAACTCCACCAGCGCGGCCCGTTCGTTCAAGCTCCCGATTGATCGCACGATCGAGTCGGGGCAGCAAGTGGAGCTCTGAAACAATCCGAGTCTCACAGGAAATAGAACTGAGCCACCGCCTGCGTAGGGCAGTCAGATCTTCAGATCTGTTGTCGGGCCGTCGAACATGACCTCACCCTGTTCGAGCATCACCGCACGGTCGAAAACCTCGAGCATTTGAGGGTCGTGCGTGGCCACCAGCACGGCACCACGCTCGTCGCGTATTTCCGCTATGAGTTCGAGCAAGGCGGCGCGTCCGGTGCGGTCGAGGCCTGAGAATGGTTCATCAATCGCGAGCACCGCGAACGGTCGACACAGTCCTACCGCTATTGCCGACTTCTGGCGGAGACCGCGGCTGAAGGTCGACGGCAGGTCATCGACACGGCTGGAGAGGCCAAGCCGTTCAATAAGGCGTTTGGCGTCGTGGGCCTCCGGGGTCGAGCCATGAAGATGGCTCAGATATTCGATGTGTTCCCACAGACTCAGATCGTCGTAAAGCACGGGATGATCCGGCAGAAACGACAGAGCGGCTCGGGCCTCGGCTGTGCCGGCTTCAGCCCCGGCGATCCGCACCGACCCCTCGCTCACATCGGCCACGCCGGCGGCGAGCGACAACAACGTCGACTTGCCCGAACCGTTGTGTCCCACCAGAGCCACGGCCTCACCGGCCGAGACAGTGAACGACACCGGGCCGACGGCGATCACATCGCCATAGTGTTTTTCGACCTCGTCGAACTTGAACGCAAGTGGTTCCTTGCGGCCCTTTCGAGCGCCGTCCTTCTTGGTGTTCTTGTCGGAGCTCATGACTACTTCCCTTGCTGGCCGGCTGCAGCGGCCTCGAAAATTCCATCGCGGAACCGAATCCAGCCGAATACGAGACCGCCGAGAATGACGACGAAAATTCCTGCGTTGATTGTGGGCGACATGACCGGATTACCGTCGCGGAATGCCTGCCGGCCGATGAGCACCGGAATGATTCCGGCTGTGGCCAGCGCTGGCGGCCACAGAAGTTTGTAGAGCACTTGCGGTCCGGCCAACTCGGGCGGCACCGCCATCGCGGTCTCGCTTGAACCCACCCTTTGGATGCTCATCGCGCCCGCACCGACCGACACCATCGCCACCGGAACGGTTGCGCCAAGCATCGCTCCGAGTAGATCCGCTGACCGCGAGGCCGCGAACGCCGCGCCGGTCACGATGAACCAGATCGGAATCATCGCAACCGCCGCGCCGATCAGATGCTCGATGAGTATCCGCCCTGTCTCCAGAGGTGCAGTTTCCATCACACTCGGATGATCTACCTCTTGGCCGTAGGGCTCCACCACCTCAAGACTGATCAGATAAAGAAGCACACCGGCACCGGCAATCAACACTGTGGTGCCATGCCAGAGCCCGGCGACACTCAAACCCGTAGCGACGCTCAACCCCATGACGCGCGTTATTCGGCGGGTCGGCCAGCGCATGTAGCTGCGTAGGTCGCGAATGAACACCGGGAATCGAGGAGCGATCCTCCGCAACTTGAAATTGACCAACGGCCGACGACGCGGCGCCTCGAAGGCCAGCTGCCTACGCAACAGAATGAGCGAGCGTAAATCCTGCTGAGACAAGGCAAACCGAATTTGGCGGACAAGGACAGCGCGCCTCAGGATGCGTTCCACGCTGACACCGACCACCGCCCGATATCCGATGACGGCAACCGCTGCCACTATCAATATTGCCGCTAGGTGAACCAGTTCTCCGGCTAGAGGCCATATGGCAATTCGACCGAGATAACTGAGTGGCGATGTATCGATATTGAGCCACACGTCGGCGACCGACCATCCCACGATCACCATCCACCCAGCCGTGACGACGGGTCCGCGTTTCCGATTACCTGAGATCACGAGAGCGCAGCCGACGGCAAGTGTGCCGACCAATATTCCGGCGAGAGTGGCACCGAATACCCATTCCACCTTGGTGCCTGGCATACGTCGCGCGCCAAGCTCGCCGGCAGCGGCGCCCAGCACACCAGCCGCTCCGGCCGAGGCGAGAAATAGTTTGCGTACCGGACGATCGAGCACGTCGTGTCGGCTCAACGGCGAGAGCAGAAGGTGATGAGCGTCGACATCATCAATGGTGAGTGGCCCGCCGTTGGCGCCCGAACGCAGCGCAGCAGCGACGACCGTAGCGATCCCCAATCCAATCCATTGTCCGCCGTGGCTCGTTAGCCATCGCACTGTGTTGTCGCCGATTGGAGCTTCGTCGACAGCCCCCAATGCCACAAAAAATCCGAATAATCCGAACACAATTGTGACGTAGGCGCGGTAGGCGAGATCAGATTTATCCATGCCGCGCATGTGCCTGCGGCGGCGCGCGCCACGCAGTTCGGAGAGTGCTTGTTTCATGTCGACGGTCATGTTTGCAGCGTCATGTTTGGCCCAGTCGGGCAAGTCGGATCAACGTCGATGGATGCTAACGGCGATTTGTTGCCGGTAACCCTGCTGGCGAGTGCCAGCCGAACCCACAGGAACAGCTATCGTCGCGGCCGCCATGAACTCTCGCTTGAAGCCCCATCATTACGTCATTGGTCTCGGAGTTGGTGTAGCAGCCTTCACCGCCGCGTCAGGCATCGTCCCACTGTTCACCGAGCCGCACGATTCCAGTCCGATCAGCCGTGAGGTGTTCATCAACATCCCGAGCGCGTTGAAGTTCACCTTCTACACGTTGATCCCGGTCTTGCTCGTATATGGCTCGGTGATGTTCGCCAACCGGGTCAAGAACTGGGAGCGCGGCCTCCCTGAGAACCGGCGCACCACTCGGCAGAACGCCGGTCGGCGCCTCGCCGACTTCAGAGCCGGTGTCTACATGCGCACTCTGATGCGCGAACCGGGTGCAGGCGTGATGCACTCGATGATCTATTTCGGCTTCCTGGTGCTGCTCGGTGTCACCACTGCACTGGAGGTTGATCATCAACTTCCCGAGAGCGCCAAGTTCCTTCACGGCGACGTCTACCGGGCCTATGCCGCGGTCGGCGATGCTGCCGGCCTGATATTCCTCGCCGGCATCGTGTGGGCGATCGTGCGACGCTATGGACCTCGCCGGTGGCGACCATATCGGATCAGCATCAAGACCCGGCCCGAACACGCCGTGATCCTTGGGGTGTTCTTCGCCATTTCGATCACCGGCTTCCTCACCGAAGCGTTTCGTATCGCGGCCGAAGGTTCGCCCGGATTCGAGAAGTGGAGCTTCATCGGATATCCGGTGGCCCAACTCTTCGACACCGTCGACTCGGTTCACGGCTGGCATCAGACCATGTGGATGGCACACGTGGTCAGCTTCATTGCGTTCCTGGTGATCCTGCCCACCACCATGTTGCGCCACATGTTCACCTCGCCGCTCAACATGTACCTCAAGGACAAGGACCGCCCCAAGGGCGCTATGAAGTCGATGCCCGATCTGGTAGGCGGCGAGACCGAATTGGAGACATTCGGTGCTTCGGTCATCGAGGACTTCACCTGGAAGCAACTGCTCGACACCGATGCCTGCACGATGTGCGGACGTTGCACCAGCGTGTGCCCGGCATACGCCACCGGCAAGCCGCTCGACCCACGCGAAATCGTTCTCAAAACCGGCGAGGTGATGGCCCGCTCTGGTAATCCGGTAGTGACCCCACCCCTCGGTGTGCCAGCCGACATCACCGTTTCCAGTAATTCCATGTTCGAGCGGATCACCACCGACGAGATCTGGTCGTGTACCTCATGCAAGGCGTGCGACGAGATCTGTCCGGTCAACATCGAGATCCTCGACAAGATCCTCGACATGCGTCGCTATCTCACGCTGATGGAGTCCGACTTCCCGACAGAACTCGGACAGGCATACAGAGCGATGGAAAACTCCTCCAATCCGTGGGGCATGAGCCAGACCGAGCGGGCCGATTGGGCCAGCGACCTCGACGGCGTCAGAATTATCGAAGGCGGCGATCCCTTCGATGCCGAATACCTCTACTGGGTCGGCTGTGCTGGTTCTTTCGACGACAAAAACAAGAAGGTCACACGGGCGATGGCCCAACTGCTCCAGCGTGCCGGCGTCGACTACGCCATCCTCGGCCCGGCAGAGAGCTGCACCGGCGACTCCGCCCGCAGATCAGGCAACGAATATTTGTTCCAGATGCTGGCCAGCCAAAACGTCGAACAGCTCAACGCCATGGGGGTCAAGAAGATCATCACCCAGTGCCCCCACTGCTTCAACACGCTCGACAACGAATACCCGCAATTGGGTGGTCACTACGAGGTTGTGCACCACAGCCAGTTCCTGGAATGGCTGGTCGATGAAGGCCGCCTCGATCTGTCGGAAGCTCGCCTCGAGGAGCGGGTTGTGTATCACGACTCGTGCTATCTCGGCCGCCATAACGACGTCTATATGGCTCCGCGCAAGGTCTTGGGCAAGCTCGGCGGTATCGAGATCGTCGAGGCCGAGCGCAATGGCACGAAGGGAATGTGCTGTGGAGCAGGTGGGGCTCGAATGTGGATGGAAGAGACCATCGGCGACAAGATCAACGATGTGCGAGCCGCGGAACTCATCGCCACCGGCGCCAGTCGCGTCGCCACTGCGTGTCCGTTCTGCTACATCATGATGGACGACGGTGTTAAGGCGGCTGGAAAGGAAGAAGACGAGGTAAAGGTGGCCGACATTGCCATCCACGTCCTCGATGCGATCAACGCCGGCGAAGAATGACGTGAGCCGACCGCGTATTCTCGTCATCGACAACTACGACTCGTTCGTCTACATACTCGTCCAGTACTTGGGTGAGCTTGGGGCCGAGCCTGTTGTTCATCGTCATGACGCCATCGACGTCGATGCCATCGGCAAACTTGACCCAGCCGGAATACTCATCTCACCCGGGCCCGGCACGCCCGACGACGCCGGCATTTCAATGCAGATACTCGCCGAGCTGTCCGGCCAGGTTCCCATCTTCGGTGTTTGCCTCGGCATGCAGTGCATGGGACAGGCGTTTGGAGGAACGGTGGTGAGGGCACCGCAGGTCATGCACGGCAAAACTTCACTCATCCGACATACCAACACGGGCGTGTTTGCCGGATTACCACAGCCTCTCGAAGCAACCCGCTATCACTCACTGATCGTCGAACGCGAGTCGGTGCCCGACGTTCTCGAAATCACGGCCGAGACCGACGACGGGCTGGTGATGGGCCTTCGTCACCGCGATCTAGAGGTGGAAGGCGTGCAGTTCCACCCCGAATCGGTGCTGACCCACTCCGGCCACGATCTCCTCAACAACTTCCTCAAGCGCTGTATCTAGAACTGCAAGACATCCGCCGCCATGCGGTGCTCTATCAGGAAGCAGCGGTGGTCGTCGTCGGAGCAGTGGTGGTCGGGCCGGCAGTAGTGGTCGGGCCGCCAGTAGTGGTCGGTGCAGTAGTTGGGACCACTGCGGCCTCACCCACAACCAACGTGACCAACTCGCCCTGATTGACCTCGAGGAACGCGGCTGGGCTCTGGCTTATCACTCGGCCCACATCAGCTGAACCTGCCGGAACTTCCTGCAACGTGACCTCGGATGTGAGGCCTTCGCTGGTGAGGCGGGTGCGCGCCGTGTCGACAAAGAGACCCACGACCTGAGGCACCTGGACCTGGGGCACACCGGTGGAGACCACCACTTGCACCGAGCTGTTGGCATCGACCAGGTTGTTGGCCTCTGGCAGAGTGCCGATCACGTCTCCCACGGGCACCGTGTCGGATGCTTCGTCGACCTGACCATCGGTCCGGAGGTTGTTGTCCTGTAGCCGTTGGATTGCATCGACCACCGACATTCCCGACACGTCCGGAATTGCGACCGATGCCGGGCCGAGACTGACCGTGATAACCACGGGCTGACCGGCATTCAATTCGGTGCCAGCGTCGGGATCCTGGGTGACAACCGTGCCGGCCTCAAACGGACTTTCCGAATCGAGTGTCTGCACCACGTATCCGCGTTCGACCAAGATGGCACGGGCAGCATCGAGAGTCTGGCCCACGACCCCTGGCACCGAACTGGCGGAGCCGCTGCTCACGCTGACGGTGACTTTCTGACCGCGATCAACGCGACGCCCCGACGGCGGTGACTGCTCGAACACCTGATCAACAGGGACGACATCGTTGGTGGAGAAATTGATATCTATCTCCAGCCCAAGAGCCGCCAGGTCGGATCGGGCTTGGTTGATGTCTTCACCAACCAACTGAGGGATCTCGACGGCACTCGCGTCGGCGGGTTGAGGGGTGCTGGAATCGCCGAAGCCCATCGTCCTTGCGAAAGCCACCACCAAGAATCCGAGAACGCCAACCAACACGGCTAGCCCGAAAATCAACCCGACTGTGCGCTTCCAGTCATCGTTGCGAGGAGGCTCATCGTCGTAGTATGCGAATCCGGCTGGGTACTGTGAGGCAATAGCGATCGATGGATCTGCAGCACCCGGCGCGGCGGCGACCGGTTGAGCGGCAACAGGTTGGGCAGCGATTGCCTGGGTTGGCGGGGCAACAGCGGCCGCAGCAGGCGCGGCGCTGGCTCCAGACGCGGCAGCCGAGCCGGGCAGTTCATGGGCGCCACCGAGATAGCGGCTGAGATCTGACTTGAGGTCGTTGGCGGTGGGATAACGGTTGACCGGATTCTTCGCGAGCAGCTTCATCGTGATCGCTTCGAGCGACCGAGCGACGCTGACGCCTCGCTGACTCAGCGATTCAGGCTTTTCCTGCACGTGTTTGTAAGCGACACCGACCGGTGTGTCGGCTTGGAAAGGCGGCTTGCCAGACAGCATTTCGTAGAGAACTACACCCAACGAATAAAGGTCGCTGCGACCGTCGAGCGGCCTGCCTTGCGCCTGTTCGGGTGAGAAGTAGGTGGCGGTTCCCATCACCGAACCATGCTGGGTGAGGCCCTCCTCGGTGGCACCCACAAATGCTGTGGCGATGCCGAAGTCGGCAACCTTCACCTTGCCGTCGTCGGCCATGAGGATGTTGCCTAGCTTGACATCGCGGTGGACTATGCCTGCCTGATGGGCCACCGCAAGTGCGCTCGCCACATCGGAGGCGATTTCTGCCGCGCGATCGGCCTGAAGTGGGCCGGTGGAGCGCAAGACGTCGGCCATGCTTCGACCGGCCACGTACTCCATGACGATGTAGTAGGTGCCTCGTTCCTGGCCCCAGTCGTAGACACCCACGATGTTGGGGTGGTTGAGATTCGCTGCGGCCTGCGCCTCTCGGCGGAAACGTTCTACGAAGTTGGGATCGTTGGCAAACTCAGGAAAGAGAACCTTGAGTGCGACCTCTCGATCAAGTAAATCGTCGCGCGCCAAATAGACATCGGCCATGCCGCCACGGGCGATGTGGCGGAGAAGTTCGTATCGGCCATTGAAGACTGTGGGCCCTTGCTCGGACATGGCGACAGATTCTACCTGCGTCGGGGCGCGCCACCCGCGCACCGCCCCAACTGATCATCCAATACCAAGAATCGCCTCCATGACCGACCTGGCAATTGGGGCAGCTACGCGACCACCAGTTTGTTCGCTCGCGCCTTCCTGAGCTTCCACGATCACCGCTATCGCCACCTCGGCAGGGCCATCTGGTGGTCCGGCGAATCCGACAATCCAGGCGTGTGAGTTTGATGGACTCGTGCCGAGTTGAGCCGTGCCGGTCTTGCCGCCAACGACATATCCGGGGATGGCCAGCCGCGTCGCAGTTCCTGATTCGGCGACGTTGATCATCGCATCACGCATGGTCTCTGCAATGGCCCGGGAGCTCGCAACCTGCCAGATCTCCGGCTCGTTCGTGGCGTAGACGCGACCATCGGTGGCGGTGATCGTCGAAACGACGTGGGGCACCATGACCACACCTTCGTTGGCTATTCCTGCAGCGACCATGGCCATCTGAAGTGGTGTTGCGGCGACATCGTTCTGCCCTATCGAAGCCTGTGCAAGTCGTGCCGAATTCTCGAAGATGTCGACGTATCCGTTTGGCAGGCCGACAGATCCGTTTTCTTGGTCACCTCGGTAGTACTGCACGTCTGCCAGCCGCTTGCCGTAGTCGGTCGGAAATCTGGACGCGGCCGCGGCCGGCAGATCGATCGGAGGGACGTGATTGAATCCGTAGGCCTCGGCTGTTTCGATCATGGCATCCGGGCCGACCCACTCCGCACCAATCTCCGCGAACGCGGTGTTGCACGACACTCGAAGGTTCTCCACGAGATCACCCCCACAGGTCTCACCTGCGAAGTTGGAAATGGGACGACCGGCCGGGATCGGCTGATAGGAGTTGGAGTCGGGAAGAACCGGTGATGTGGCGGTGACCCGACCGGTGCCGAGCGCGGCTGTGGCGGTGACCAACTTGAATGTCGATCCTGGGAAGAACAGCTCACGAAACGACTTGGCCAACAACGGGTCGGTGTCGTCGGCCAAAAGATCCTCGTAGGCCTGGTTTGCGGCCGTGCCATCTGCCGCGGCGAGTGGATTCGGATCGAAGCTCGGCCATGTCCACAACGCGAGGACATCGCCTGTCCGAGGGTCGAGGGCCACCACCGAACCTCGACGATCACCCAACGCTTCACGCGCCACACGCTGGACGCGGTCGCTGATGGTGAGATTCAGGGTGGCGGTGGAGTCATGACGCCGAAACAGATCCCCGATTGTGGTTATCTGCTGCTCAAGTTTCGACCCGGCAAGCTCGTCGTTGTATTCACGCTCGAGCCCGGTGGCGCCCGCATTGAGCGACTGGTAACCGGTTATATGGGCAAACAGATCTGCCTCGGGATACTCCCTGACATTGTCGAACGAGCCGGCGCTCGGCACCGACCGAGCAAGCACCACACCGTCGGCCGCGAGGATTTGGCCACGTTTCTGCCCGAACTCACGGATCAGTCCACGCGAGTTGATCGGGTTGTCCTTGAGTCGCTGAGCGCCGAAGAACTGCACCCGATTCAGCTGCGCGAACAGAATCAGATAGAGCACGCCGAGAACCATTCCGAGGCGAGTGATTCGCTTGTTCATGACACGATGCCAGAGCCGACAGTTCGCTGCTCGTGAGACATTCGCATCAGCAACGCCAGCAAAATGTAGTTGGAGACGAGTGACGAGCCGCCGTAGCTGACGAACGGAAGCGTGATGCCCGTGAGGGGTACAACACGTAGCACTCCGCCCATGATCACGAACGCCTGCACTCCGAGCAGCGTGGTGAGCCCCAACGCGAACAACTTTTCGAATCCACCCTTCGCACGCAATGCGACGCGCAAACCCGAGCCGATCAGAATCATGAACGCCATCAGCACGGCAACCGTTCCAGCGAGACCGAGCTCCTCACCAATCGCCGCGAAGATGAAATCACTCTCGGCGAATGGGATACGCCCCGGCTCTCCACGGCCGAGCCCTGTGCCGGTGAGGCCACCGTCGGCAAGCGCGAATGATGCCTGCACGATCTGGAATCCGGCGCCCTGAGGATCAGCCCAGGGATCAAGCCAAATGTCGACCCTTCGCTGCACGTGGGCAAAGATCATCCACGTAATGAACGCACCGGTGGCAAACATGGTCGAGCCAATCACCAAGAAAACGGCGCGCTCTGAGGCAACCCACGTGATGACGACGAACAAAGCGAAGAAGAGCAGCGAAGAACCGAGGTCCTTCTCAAGAGTCATCACCGCCAACGAGGCAACCCACGCCAAACCGATCGGGGCCAGATCGCGTGCCTCGATCTTGGAACGCAGAAGTTCTCGTGAGTCGACGAGGTAGGCGGCAAAGAATCCTGCCAACGCCAGCTTCGCGAACTCTCCTGGTTGGAAGTTGACTGGGCCGACGCTGGCCCAGATGCGCGCCCCGTTGATGCTCCTGCCGAACCCAGGAATTAGGGGAACGATCAGCAGCGCTACACCGACCAAACCCATGAGATAGCGGTAGCGAGCGAGTTCACGCACCCGTGGAATCGCTACGAGCGTGATGGTGAACGCTGCGATTCCAACTGCTGACCAGATCGCCTGCAGCCCGGCCAGATCAGATCCGCCGTCGACGGCGTTGGTCAGCCGGGAAATCATTACGTAGCCGATTCCGTTGAGCAGCAAGGCCATCGGGAGAAGGACCGGATCGGCTGCCGGAGCGAACCGCCGTGTCACGAGGTGGGCGACGATCAGCAGAAGAAGCATCCACGCCAGGAATGGCGCGAGGTGATCCGGGAACGAGGACGTGCCGCTCAGACTTGCCAACGCGTAGACGACGACCACGCCAACCATGACGATCAAACCGAGTTCCACTCGTCGTGGACGCAGCGCCGCGATGTGGGGCGCGGTTCGCCCCAGTTGAGCCCGACTGACGGCAGTCCGGGCGCGCCGTAGGCGACCCGCCGGGATCACGGCTGGTTCTCGACCCTGGTATAGAGCTCGAATCCGAATCGTTTGGCCTCGTCGAGCGAATCGAATGTGACTCCCGAGCTCACATCGGCGAGATCACTCTGTGAGAGATCTGCGACCGACAACTTCACCGGCTCCTCGAACGTCGGATCGAACCATAGAACGCCATCGGGTCGACCTTTGTAGATCACCACATCAGGTCCGTCGACGCCCACGAAATAGCCGGAACGGGCATACATGACGACACTCACGATAAGCACCGTCGTCAATGTCAGGACCGCGCCGATGAACAAGCCGAGCCGCCAGGTGAACAATGGCTCGGACGTCGCGTCTACTTCGGGCACCGACATCGCCGGCGGCGGGGCTACCCCCGACACGGCCGGACGAAACTCTGCCACCCGGTCGGGCATGGATGCCTTGGGCTGATCGAGATCGACGACGTCGACAACAACGACGGTGACGTTGTCGTGGCCACCTTCTGCGCAAGCTTCACTCACCAGCAGCCGTGCCGCTTCACTTGGATCATCGGTGTGGGAAACGATTCGGAAGATCCGGTCGGTGGTCAACTCGTTGAACAAACCGTCGCTACACAGCACGTAGCGATCACCCACCACGGGGGTGAGAAGCCAAGAATCCACCAACACATTTCGATCTATTCCCAGTGCGCGGGTGAGAATGTTTCGCTGCGGATGAACTGCAGCTTCCTCTCGTGTTAGGCGGCCATCACGCACGAGGGTCTCCACGAGGCTGTGATCCTCGGTGACCTGCACCAAGTCGCTGCCCCCGCATCGGTAGAGGCGAGAGTCGCCCACGTTGACCACGCCCAACGCCGGTCCGCTGTCGCCATCGATGCCGGCCACAGCCACCATCGTCGTGCCCATGCCGCGCATCGACGGATTGTTGCTTGCCTGGTCGAAGATGCTGTTGTTGGCTCCTTCAACCAGAGCTACGAAATCTTCGAGCGACTCGGGCCTGTGGCTTTCGCCAAGATGTTCCACTGCCATCGAGGCGGCTACTTCACCAGCTTGATGTCCACCCATGCCATCGGCCACGACAAACAGCGACCCGGCCACGAGAAGCCGGTCCTCGTTGTGGTTTCGTACTCGTCCGGTGTCTGTGGCAGACCCGCTGTTGAACTCGATCACGACAACTCCATCACGACTTCGCCGACCTGAATCAGACCGCCCTTGTCGACAGTGACGGGTGACGTGACAGGGCCGCCGTTGAGTGTGGTTCCGTTGGTGGAGCCGAGGTCTTCGATGATCCAGTGTGATCCGTTGAAGAACATGCGGGCATGGAGTTTGGATATACGCGGATCGTCGATCATGACCCCACAGCCTGACGCCCGCCCGATGGTGGTCTCAGGTGACAACACAAACGATGAACCCGACAGCGACGTGGGCGCGACGACCGTCAAACGACCGGCGGGCGAAGTTTCAACGGCTCCCGACGAAGGCGACGCCACGTTGTGCACCGCAGCGGCTAGGGGAACCTTGGCCGAGGTCGAGGCCAGGGCCACTGGTCTGTCGACCATTCGAGATTCGGCTCGGATCTCGACGATCACCGCCCTCGCCACTCTCAAGAACACGAGATAGACGAGCGCCAGCAGCGCTATTCGGGAGACAAGAAGCAGCTGGTCCGTCACAGTTCAGAGATTCTAGTTCGGCCACGACGAGTGGCTGACATGGCCTCATGCAGGGGTGTTCCAACCAGAGCGAAATTCGATCTCGGTGGCCCCCAGTGTGATCCGGTCGCCGTCGAGCAGTCGGTGTGTGGAAACCCTTACCCCGTTCACAGAAGTGCCGTTGGTGGAACCCGAATCGATGAGGGTGAAGCCGTTTCCGTCGGGACGAATCTCTGCGTGAACTCGGCTGATATTGGGATCGTCGAACGACACGGTGCACTCCGGAAGGCGGCCCAAAGTGAGCAGATATTCGCCGAGTACGAGCTGCTGGCCGTTGGGCAGATGAAGCACGCCGGTGGCGCCGTCAGCCTCCTTCATTCTTGCCTCGATCCGGATGGTGCCGGCCCGTAGGCCAGAACCTTCGTCGAGATCTATGTCGACCGGTCCCATGAAGGTCCATCCTTCATCGTTGGCGGTTTCACGCGCCGCATCCGAAAGGTCGCGTACGAGGGTGTCGTGGATGTCGGCGAATCTTTCCAGGTCGGCCTTCGACAGCAGAATGGAGAAGCGGTTCGCCACAACCGGCTGACCCTTCACTCCCACCGAGCGTGAGTCGGCCATCGACCGTCCGATCTTGCGGGAGATCTCGATGGGTCTGACCTCACCGGAGAAGAGTCGTCCTACCGTGCCCTCAATCAGGCGTTCGAGACGCAGTTCGACCGATCTGAGTGCCACGTCGTGAGGCTAGTCGCCAACGAGCGCCAGCGATCCACGCCGACCGTGCCGGTCGAGTCAGAATCTCGCACCGTAGGCGCTAGTCTCTTGGCTCGTAGTCGCTTCCGGGCGGCAACGAGCCACGCGCGAGTGGCGGAATTGGCAGACGCGCAGGATTCAGGTTCCTGTGTCCGAAAGGACGTGGGGGTTCAAGTCCCCCCTCGCGCACCCTGGGGTTCCGACGTTTGTCGGAGCTTTTAGAGACGAAACCCGGTGAAAAATCGGCATCGAGGGTGGCGGGACCCTC
>JBDNJK010000022.1:0-4684 GCA_041687805.1 Acidimicrobiales bacterium | reverse complement strand
ATCGAGGTCCTCGACATGAACCCCCAGACTCAGGGTCATTTGATACGTGCTCGTGTGGGCTATGCCCCGGAGCGAAATTTGCTTCCCGAAGACATGCGTGCGGTCGATTTCGTGCGTCATCTTGCTGAAGTTCGTGGGTTGCCGCGTGACGAGGCCCGAAATCGAGCCAGCGACAGCCTCTGGCTGGTTGGCCTGGGGGAAGAACGTTTCCGACCGCTCGGCACGATGTCGACCGGCCAGCGCCAGCGGGTGAAACTGGCGCAGGCGATCGCGGCCGATCCTCGTCTGGTGTTGTTGGATGAACCAACCGAGGGACTCGACCCGGTGCAGCGCGATGAGATGCTCACCCTCATACGACAGATCAACGACGAGTTCGACATAGATGTACTCCTGTCATCGCATCTTCTGGAGGAGGTCGAGCGGGTCTGCGACTACATCGTTGCTCTCGACGCTGGTCATCTTGTGGCCGACGGACCGCTACGAGACATGATCGGCGGCGAGGAGGGCATAGAGCTTGAGTTGGTCGAAATCGCTGATCGGCCCGGGTCGATCGACGCGGTGGGGGCATCTCTCACAGAATCTGGCATGTCGGTCAGCCGTCGAGATTCTGTTCTCACTGTCGTTGGCCCTGATGCCGACTTGGTGGCCGACGCCGCCCGTGATGCCATCGCCAACGCCGGGGCGCGTCTCGCAAGGATGTCCTCGCGTCGTCGAACGCTCGAGGACTTGTTTGTGGAGCGGCCATGAGTGATCAAGCCACGATCCTCGACCGCGGCTACCGCATCTACGAAGGCCCGCGATCTGGAGTGGGTGGAGCAATCAGATCGGTGGCGTGGCAGTCGATCCGTTCGGTATTGGGTCTGGGGCGATCTGCCCGCCACAAGATTTTCCCGGTCGTGGCGGTGCTGATTGCTTACCTACCCGCGTTGGTGTTCGTGGGCATAGCGGCACTTCTGCCGGTCGACCTGGTTGCCGAGGGGGCACTTCCGTCCTACGCCGAATACGTGGGGTTCATCGGCACCGCGATCGTGCTGTTCTGCGGACTGGTCGCCCCAGAGGTGCTGGTACGAGACCGCCGAAACGGCATGCTCGGCCTCTACCTGTCCACTCCCTTGCGCCGCGACACCTACCTGGTTGCCAAGGTCGCTGCCGTAATGGCGACTCTCTCCATGGTCACACTTGGCCCGCCGCTGCTGCTGTTGATTGCCTACACATTCGAAGGCTCTGGGCCGGGTGGAGTGAGCGATTGGCTGATCCTGTTCCTGAGAATCGTTGCTTCGGGGCTGGTCATTTCGGCAGTATTCTCGTCGGTGAGCTTGGCCGCGGCGAGCCTCACTGATCGCCATGCTTTCGCTTCCGTCGGGATAATTATGCTGATGATCGGATCCTCGGCGGTCACTAGCGCGTTGGTGGAATCGGCGGAGATGTCATCGAATCTCTACGTGTTCAACCTGCTTGGAATGCCGTTCGAATTCGTTCAACGTGTCTACGGACAGCCTGGGGAATTACCTGAGATCTCCACGTTGCTGGTGGTGGGAGCCAACGTCGCCTGGGTCGCGTTGGCGGGCACGGTGATTTGGTCCCGCTACAGACGATTGGCGGTCAGTCGATGAGCGCGCTTCCGCCACCTCCGCCACCTCCGAGTGCCGATCCGGGCGTCGAACCAATGGTGCAGTTGACCAACGTGTCGAAAGTATTCGGCGACGTCGTGGCCGTTTCCGATGTGAGCTTTGCGGTCGGGCCTGGGGTAACCGCTCTGCTCGGGCCCAATGGTGCAGGCAAGTCGACTTTGTTTCGGCTGTTGTGTGGCCTGACCCCGCCGTCCAAAGGCGAAGTGAGGGTGCTGGGATCCGACGCTCGACGCGATCGCGAAGTGCGCGGACGTATAGGTCTGGTCGGTCAGGAAGATGGACTGTTCGACCGGCTGTCCGCATTCCGTTTCGTGGAGATCGCTGCCGCCACACATGGAATGGTCGACCCGGCCCGTGTCGCAGTGGAGTCGCTGGCCGAGGTTGATCTCGACGCCGACGACCCGAAGCCACTCGGTTCGTATTCCAAAGGGATGCGGCAGCGGGTCAAGGTGGCAACCGGTTTGGTAAACGATCCCGATGTGTTGGTGCTCGACGAGCCTCTCGCCGGTCTCGACCCGGTGCAGCGCCGCCGCATGATCTCGCTGTTTCACCGACTCGGTGACGAAGGTCGCTGTGTGCTTGTATCGAGTCATGTCCTTGATGAGGTGGCCAAGATCGGGTCGCGGGTTCTCGTGATAGCACAGGGACGTCTGGCCGCTACCGGCGACTACCGGGACCTGCGTGGCTTGATGGACGACCGTCCTCATCGCATCCGACTCTCCGTTGACGACCCCAGAGCACTTGCGGCCCGCCTCATCGAGAGCGGCACTGCGGTAGCGGTCCGCATCGATGGGGAGGCGTTGGTGGCAGACACTTTGGATCTCGACAGATTCGGGCGTGTCATCGCGCCCATGGCCCGCGATTCGGGTGTGCGTCTGCGTGAGGTATTGCCGCTCGACGACGATCTCGAATCCGTATTCAGATATTTGGTGGAGGGACGATGACCGCGGTCGCGACCCCACGTCGGGAGCGCCACTCTGTGAGCGCCGTGTCGACGTTCGCCCTGACGTATCGGATTTTTGTACGTGAGGTGATCACACGAGCCAGAATTATCGCGCTTTCGATGCTTGGCATCGTTGTCGTGGTAGTGGGCTGGGCGGTTGGTATGTCCGATTCGTCAGACTTACCGCTGGATGCTCTCGACAACGGGGTGCACCTCACGGTCAGGCTTTGTCTCACCGTGGTTGTGCCCGTCGTGGCGCTTGTGTTCGCAGCCGGAGTGCTCGGCAATTCCCGAGATGATGGCACTCTCGTTTATCTCTGGCTCAGGCCACTGCGGCGCTGGCCGATCGCGCTAGGCGCCTATGCCTCGGCCCTCACCATTATCGCCCCGCTCACGATCGTCCCCATCGTGGTGTCAGCCATTCTGATCGATCCCAGCTCCACATTGTTTCTGGCCGTTCTCATGTCTTCGGCCGTGGCGGTCGTTGGCTACACCGGAATGTTCGTTCTGCTCGGATCTCTTCTCAGGAAGTCAATTGTGTGGGGCCTCGCCTACATCATCATTTGGGAGGGAATCGCATCGAGTCTTGGCAAGGCTGCGGCACGATTGTCGATTCGCGGCTATGCAAGTTCGATTCTCAGCGAACGAACTGGTGTCTCCGTCGATACGTTCTCGGTCAGCCAGGCCTGGGGCATCGCTGTGCCGGTTGCTGTGGCGGCCGTGGCGATCATGCTCACTGCAATACGACTTGATCGGGTCGACGTGGCCTGAAGCGGGTTGCGGTCAGCGACCGATGAATGTCGCCTTGCCCGGCCCCTGCTCCAGGAAGCTTTCGACGCCGGTGCGGCAATCGTCGGTGGCGAAGCAATCGCCAAAGTACTGAGCTTCGATCTCGGCGGCTTCCGACAGGGGCAAGTGGTACCCATCGAGGATCGCCTTCTTCGCGAGCCGCATCGACGCGGGCCCCTTGGCGTAGCCAACAGCGAGAGCGACGGCGTTGTCGTAGAGCGAATCGGCGGAGTGGACGGATGAAACGACGTTGTTGGCTAATGCCTCGTCGGCCCCAATGTGTCGACCGGAGTAGATGAGATCTTTGGCCAAAGTGATGCCGGCAAGTCTCGACAAGCGTTGGGTGCCGCCGCCACCGGGAAGCAGGCCCAGCGTGATCTCGGGAAAGCCCAGTCGGCCGTCCGTTGAGATCAGTCGAAAGTCGGTCGCCAGCGCCAACTCGAAACCGCCACCAAGAGCGAAACCGTTGATGGCGGAAATCGAGACCTGAGGCAGAGATTCGATGGCAAGTGCCGCTCGGTTGAACTGTCGAGAGAAGTCGACGGCGCCATCTCTGTCGAGTTGAGGGAATTCGGTGATGTCGGCACCCGCCGCGAACACTCTCGGCCCGCCCCAGACGACTATGGCTCCCACTCGGTTGTCGTCGGCGACCTGGCTGCACAACTCCACTATCAACTCGAGCATTTCCGCGTTTATGGCGTTGACCTTGGGCCGGTCGAAGCGGAGAGTGGCGACTCCCGTGTCGGTGTCGATCTCGAGCGAAACAGGTTTGGTCATGGAATCTCCTCGGCGATGTCGGCACGCTACCCGCCGACCGATGTGTCTAGCTTGCCTCGTTCGTCGGCCGGGGCAGATCGGGGCATGATGAGGCGTGCAGTCGCGCCACAGCGGCCTGATCGATGTCAACTTCGGTCGCCGGTGAACGCGCCGAAATCTGGTCGTCGGCATTTCCGCCAGTAGTCGACGGTCGACCCAGGCCAGTTGTTGACTACCTTTCCGGTGTCGTTCTTGTACCAGCTTGAACAGTCTGCCAGCCAAACCCGCTTCTTCATCTCTTTTTGGACCCACGCGTTGTAGCGAACCTGTGCTTTGGCGCGGACGTCAACTGTCGCCCACCCTCGGTCACGCATCGATTTGAGCATGGCAACCGTGTAGCGAACCTGCTGTTCGATCATGAAGATGATCGAGTTGTGGCCAAGGTTGGTGTTGGGGCCGTAGAGCATGAACAAGTTGGGAAATCCTGTGGTGGCCATCCCCATGTAGGCCTCGGCACCGTCTTCCCAAGTCTCCTTCAACGACACGCCCTCGCGGCCACGAAAGT
>JBDNJK010000106.1:0-15428 GCA_041687805.1 Acidimicrobiales bacterium | reverse complement strand
AGATCTCCCGCGGATCATTCAAGGCGGAATGGGCGTTGGCGTGTCCGGTTGGAAATTGGCCAACGCTGTGTCGCGCGAAGGTCATCTCGGCGTCGTGTCGGGTGTTGCTGTCGACATCGTCCACGCCCGCCGACTTGGCGACGGCGATCCCGGTGGAGACCTTCGCCGGGCCTACGCGGAATTCCCAAATCAGGAAATCGTCGAAGCGGTTCTCGATCGCTACTTCATCCCAGGCGGCCGACAAAGCGACGAGCCGTATCGCACCGTTCCCAAAATGGATGCCGAACCACCCGATCACCTGGTGTGGCTAACCGTCCTGGCCAATTTCGGCGAGGTCTGGCTGGCCAGAGAGAACCACGATGGGCAGGTGGGTGTCAACTACCTGACCAAGGTGCAACTGCCCACCCCCTACGCCATTCTCGGAGCGGTGCTCGGTGGTGTCGATTACATCATCATGGGCGCAGGGATCCCGATCGACATACCTCCAATGATCCGCTCACTCGCCAATGGCGACGCCATCCGTCAACGTATCGAAGTGATCGACGCCGACACTGAATTTTTCGTCGATTTCGATCCTCGATCGATAGTGGCCGATGCTTGGCCCAGGCCTCGGCCCAAATTTCTGGCCATCATCTCGTCCAACACGTTGGCTCTGTTCCTCTCACGCAACCCTGATAATCGTCCCGACGGCTTCGTGGTCGAACGTCCCATCGCCGGTGGCCACAACGCCCCACCTCGCGGCAAGGGCAAGTTCGACGAGTTGGGTCAGCCTGAATACGGACCCCGTGACGACGTCAATCTGGCCAAGCTCACCGATGTCGGACTCCCTTTCTGGTTGGCCGGCGGATCGGGTCGACCCGGGCAGTTGGCGGCCGCGCTCGAATCGGGTGCTGCAGGAATTCAAGTCGGCACGGCCTTTGCCTTCAGCAATGAATCGGGCATTGAGGCGTCGATGAAGAAGAAGGTGATCAACCAGGCACTCACCGATGGTGTCACGGTGTTCACCGATCCTCTCGCTTCGCCGAGCGGCTACCCGTTCAAGGTGGTCGGCGTAGCCGACACCATCTCCGATGCCGCAGTCGCCGAAGACCGCACGCGAGTTTGCGATCTCGGGTTCTTGCGCCTCGCCTACCAACAAGACGACGGCAGTCTCGGCTACAGATGTCCGGCCGAACCGGTCAAGGCCTACGTGCGAAAAGGTGGTGATGTCGCCGACACTGAGGGGCGTCGCTGCCTGTGCAACGGATTGTTGGCCACCATCGATCTTCCGCAGGTCCGCAAAGGCGGGCTCGAACCGTCCTTGGTCACCTCCGGCGATGATCTCACCACCGTGGTGCGCACCCTGTGCAACAATTCCGACAGCTACAGCGCCGCCGATGTGATCGCCTACCTCGAATCCTGATTCACGCGGCGATCGGCGATCATCCCGGGTAGATCTCGGGCCGATCAAGCGGCAGGTTGAGCCATTCAATCATCTGGCGTACCTGCTCATAGGCAGCCAACTTGGCCTCGTCGCTTCCGTCGATTTCTGCCGTGTCGAATGGCTCCTTGAGACGCCGTGCCATCCGCGGCCCCAGCTCCAATAGGCCGCCGCTTCCCTCCGTCGCCCACTTTGCCAGCACATAGTGGACCAGCGAACCGACAGGCACATCGATCGATCCACTCAAGCTGGTGATGGTGCTCATTGGGTCGAGGTTGGAATAGGCAGCGATGTCGGATTTGAAGTTCGCGTCGGGATCATCCGGGGGCCACGGCCCAGTCCATCCGGCGATCGTCAGCGTCATCTCGGATTTAGGCATCACACATCGTGGCACTATGTGCGGGCCGGACAGCGTCAATCAGCAAGCCGTACCTCGACCAGATTCTCGTGAAACGCGGCAGACCCGATTCCGTCTGGGGACATCGGGTTGGTGAGGGCATTTACGCCGCGACCTTCCGGTGTGTGTCGATGCCACCAGCCAAACGGCATCGTGACGAGACCGCGCTGAACTGATTCGGAGATTTCCGCTGCGACCGTGAGCGATCCTCGATCGTTGAAAACCACGACAAGTTGACCGTCGCCGATGCCGCGACCGGACGCGTCGTCCGAGTGCATCGAGAGCGTGGGGCAGGCGCCATGAGGCAGATGTTTTTCGAAGCCGCCGTAGTTGGCGTTGAGAAACTTGGGGTGCTGCTTGCGTGACATCAAGATGAGAGGGAACCGTTCGGCGAACGATTCGAGGGTGATGCCGCTGAGCCATTCGTGTTGAGAATCGAGTAGTTGGCGTACCAAAGTCTCGTCGGTATCGGTGAGACCCGGGGATTCAAGTCCCATGGCCTCGGCAAGCCGCCGGAAAATCTCGGTGTTGGGAAGGCACTCTCCAACCGGGCAGATGGCTGGATTGTTCATTGCCAGATAGAGATGACCCCACGCGATCGACAGGTCGAGATGTTCGATCTGGGTGGTGACTGGCAGGATGATGTCGGCGAACCGAGCCGTGTCGGTCATGAACTGTTCAGCGACCACGCAATACAAATCGTTCCTGCTCAAGCCGGTCATCACAGCATTTTGATCCGGGCAGATCACCGCCGGATTGGAGTTGTGGACCATCAGAACTTCTATCGGCGGATCGTCGATATCGCCGTTGAGAACACGACCAAGATCAGCCATATTGAACTGGCGTCGCGCCGGTCGGCTGGAGTCGTCGATACCAAGCGCCATCTCGTGCCAGATCTGCGTTGACCGGGCCAGGCCACCGCCCTTCTCCGCCCAAGCTCCCGTCAACGCGGGAAGCATGGCGAGCGCACGCATTATCTCGCGTCCATGTTGGCGATGCTCGGGTCCGACAAGGGAGCGAATCGCTGCTGGTCGACGTCGCCCATATGTGTCTGCCAGCCATTCGATGACCTCTCGGTCGATGCCGGTGATGGCAGCCGCCTTCTCGGGCGGCATGGCTTCGGCTGACTCTCGCAACTGATCCCAACCGCTGGAACGATCTTGCACCCATTGCCAATCCACGAGGCCATCACGGTCGAGCACGTGAATCATCGCCAAGACCATGGCGACGTCGGTGCCAGGCTTGATCTGGATGAAATGGTCGGCGGCATCTGCGGTAGTGGTCCGGATGGGGTCGATCACCACCACGATCGCCCCACGTCGCCGAGCCTCCTCAATTACGGGCCACAGATGGCGGTTGGTCAGCTTCGTGTTTGTCCCCCAGAGAATGATCGTGCGCGAGTGCACAAGTTCTTCGGGGTCGATTCCCAACGGCTGGCCGTAGACATCGGCCGCTCCCAGCCATGCGGTGACACCACACATGTCGCGACGTATGTCGCTCGCTCCGATTGCATCGAAGAAGCGGTCGGCCATCACGCCCTTCTGGATGAGGCCCTGAGTTCCGTCGAAGGAATACGGCAAAATCGACTGGCCGCCACTGGTGGCGATCACGCTGTCGAGACGGCCGGCAATCTCGCCAATGGCATCGTGCCAAGTGATCGGCTCGAACTCTCCCGAGCCTTTCGGACCGGTTCTTCGGAGTGGCCGCAGGATCCTGTCGGGGTGGTAGACGCGCTCAAGGAATCGATTGACCTTCGGGCACAGCTCACCTCGTGTTGTCGGGTGATCGGCATTGCCTCGAAGCCGTACCGCTCGACCGCCCTCCACGTGTACATCCCACACACACGTGTCGGGGCAGTCGTGGTGACAAGCGCCGTGCACCACGCTGGTGTCGGAGTCGGTCATGCCAGCGGAAGTGTTTGCTGTGAGCGTTCGAGATCAAGCAACCGTCGCTTGAGATCGAGCCCGCCGGAGTATCCGGTGAGCGAGCCATCGGAGCCGACCACGCGGTGACACGCGAGCACTATTGGGATCGGGTTTCGTCCGTTGGCCGAACCCACCGCCCGCACCGCCGTGGGGCGCCCAATCGCTTCGGCTTGGTGGGCGTAGGTGACGGTCTCGCCGTATGGAATCGCGGCCAATGCGGTCCACGCCTCGATCTGGAACTCGGTGCCGCGCAGATCGAGGGGCAGATCGAAGTCGCGGCGTTCTCCATCGAAATACTCGGTGAGTTGATGACATACCGCGCGCAGGATCGGGTTGTCGACAACAGTCGGCACTGGCTCTGTCAGCCCGACGTCGACAGGAACCTCGCCCTCGAAAAGAATGTGCGTGAGACCCGTGGGTGAAGCAATGATCGTAAGCCGACCGATCGGGCTATCGAGTTCGACCTTCTCTAGTTCTGGTTGCTTCATTCGTGTGGCTCCGAATCGTGATCGTGAAGTAATGCCCAGAGGTGCTGAGCGGCAAGCGAGCGATGTGGTCGCCACGCCTGTGACATTTCGCGGACGACGGCCTCTGATGACAAGTCGTCCATACGCATGAGCCTGGCTATTGCTCGACGAATCCCGAGATCGCCGGCTGGAAAAACATCGGGGTCGCGCAGTGCCCTCATCATCACCACATCAGCCGTCCACGGACCAATGCCCGGGATCGCAAGTAGTTGCTGACGGGTTGCGTCGAACCCTCCAGCCCCTGACAGATCGAGTGATCCGTCGATCACAGCAGCCGCGACGGCAGACACCGTGACCGCTCGGGCTTTGGGCATTCCCGCGCCCTCGGGGTCGAGGCCAACGAGGCGATCGGCGGTCGGAAACAGTCGGGTGAGACCGAGAGCGGAACCCGCGAAATTCATACCGACCCGCTCGACAATCCGACCAGTGACGGTGGTGGCGCCAGCCACCGACACCTGCTGCCCGACGATCACTCTCACCGTGGTCTCGAATTTGTCCCATCCTCCGATCACGCGTAATCCGGGGCGATGTCTGACCAGCGACCCGATCAGCGGGTCGGCGCCCAGTTGAGACTCAGCGTCAGCCGCATGATCGTCGAGGCCGAACATGGACCTGATACGGCCCACGTCGTCGATGATCGAATCAAACGACGGCAGGTGGGCGCGCATTTCCAGATGGGTACCGGCCGCTCCGAGGTCGACTTCCACCACACCGGGATTGCCACACACCATGAGTGTCCGGCGGTAAATCTCGCCGTTGATGGCCTCGACGCCGGGCGTAACCCGCGGCCGTAGGTGGTTGACAGCAGCGCTGCGATCGAATGGGTCGGAGAGCGGCAAGCGCAGTCGGAGCCCGCCGTCGACGGTGAGCACATCGTCGATACGTCTCTTGCCCCTGAGCGTCAGAGGCGAAAACCCAAAGATCGACTCGACCACACGATTCATCTGCCTGGCGCTCCCGAATCCGGATGCCCCGGCGACGATTGGCATCGCAAGATTGGTTTCGTCGAGCAGGCGACGAGCGAAGTGGGCGCGTCGACTGCGTGCGACAAATGACGGCGTAGCCCCGACGTGGGCCGCAAAGAGTCGGCGAAGTTGACGGACGCTGTAGCCAACCTGAGAGGCCAACATGTCTTCGCTGAAACGGTCGAGATATCCGCCGCTGATCAGGGCCAGGGCCCGCTTCACAGGTTCCGGCGCGTCTCCCGGCTGCTCGTCGAATGGGCGTCGGTCGGGCCGGCATCGCAGGCACGGTCTATATCCGGATGCCTGAGCAGCCACCGCCGATTGAAACGGCGAGACATTGCGCGGCAGCGGTCGCGCCCCACATTCGGGGCGGCAATATATGCCGGTAGTGGCGACCGCTGATACGACCATGTGTGAAGTATGCACTACGCGACCGAGATATTTTGGACAGATTCGGACATGATGATCGACCGATTCGCGACACCTGGCTGACTTCAGCGACAAATCTGCCGATGTGGAGACACGACACATCGATGAATCCGGAGACGGAAATGGCGCCACGAAGACACAGCACAGCCGATCACCGGGCCCCACCGACCTGGCTCCTCATGCGTAAGGCGCAATGGGCGGTCGTGATCGTGTTGGTTGCCGTCTCCGAAATCGTGTTCCTGAACGGCCAGACGGTCCTGAGTTACGTCATCGATGCTGTGGCCGTAGCAGCATTCTTCTGGATCAGGAAGCTCCGCCAACTCCGGTCTGAATAAGACCTTCGACCCTATTGCCGTCTCGACCGTTGGTGTGCAAGCTGTCGCCATCCACCGAGGGGGAGCTTGCAACATGCAGCCGCACGTCATCATCGAACCGTTCCGCGTCCACACCGTTGAGGCAATCAACATGCCAGGACGCGACCAACGGGAAAACGCTTTGCGGCGGGCCCACTACAACCTGTTCGGATTGCATGCGGATGAAGTAATCATCGACCTGCTCACCGACTCCGGTACGGGCGCCATGTCGACCAAACAATGGGCCGGGATGATGATCGGCGACGAGTCCTATGCAGGTAGTCGATCATTCTTCAAGTTCGACGGCGTGGTTCGAGATCTCACCGGATTCGACGAGATCATTCCGACTCACCAGGGGCGGGCCGCCGAGAAGATCATTTTCTCGGTCATGGCCAACGAAGGCGACGTGATCCCCAGCAACACCCATTTCGACACCACCCGTGCCAACATCGAGTTCCAGGGATCCGAGGCGCGCGATCTGGTCAAGCCCGAGGGTCTCGACCCCGCTCTGGTCGCCCCGTTCAAGGGCAACATCGACCTCGACGCGTTGCGGGCAACTCTGGCCGACACGTCACACAACGTGCCGATGGTGATGTGCACGGTCACCAACAACTCCGGTGGCGGTCAACCAGTGTCGATGGCCAACCTTCGAGGTATCCGCTCGCTATGCGATGAATTCGGTGTGCCGTTCATTCTCGACGCGTGTCGTTTCGCCGAGAACGCTTGGTTCATCAAGACTCGTGAAGAGGGTTATGCCGACAAAACTCCGAAGGAAATCGCCCAGGAGATGTTCTCTCTCGCCGACGGTTGCACGATGTCGGCCAAAAAGGATGGTCTGGCCAACATCGGTGGCTTCCTCGCAGTCAACGACCCCGAGATCGCTGCACAGTGCCGCAACGTGCTGATCCTCACCGAAGGTTTCCCAACCTACGGAGGGCTCGCCGGCTACGACCTCGAGGCTGTGGCGCAAGGGTTGGTCGAGGTACTCGACGAGGACTACCTGCGCTACCGGATCAGGTCGGTGGAATACCTCGGCGACAAAGTTCTCGCCGCTGGAGTACCGATTGTTCGCCCGACGGGTGGGCACGCCATCTACATCGACGCCAAGGCCCTGCTCCCTCACATACCACCACACCAGTATCCGGCCCAGTCGTTGGCGATAGAGCTCTACCGTGAAGGCGGCGTGAGGGGTGTCGAGATAGGAACATTGATGTTCGGAACACCCCAGGACGACGGCGATGACCTACCCGCATCGATGGAACTCGTGAGGTTGGCAATTCCCAGACGCATGTACACCCAGAGCCATATCGACTACGTGGCCGAGGTAATCATCGAGGTAGCCCAGCGCGCCGCCGAGCTACCTGGCTATCGCATTGTCGAGCAGGCTCCATGGCTACGCCACTTCACGATGAAACTCGAGCCAATCAGCTGAGACGAGCCTGAACCCTCACCTCTGCGAGTCCGCCGGGCACGGCGAGTTCGGAACATCCGATCGCGGTCCAAGCCGGCCATGGCTCGCTCACAAACTTGTCGCGCACGCCCATAAATGTGGCGATGTGTTCGTGCAGCCCCACATGAAATGTGGTCATCTCGAAAACGTCGCTCCAGCTTGCCCCGGCCTCATCGAGCACCTCACCGACCGCCACGAATGCGGCAGTGAATTGCTCCTCTGGGTCAGCGATCGCTGCTCCTCGCGAATCGACACCAATCTGCCCAGAACATGACAGCAGGTCACCGGTACGGGCCGCGGCGGCGAAATGGAATCGGTCGTACGCGAATTGTTGCGACGGCGGGACGATCGGATCGTGCATCTCGGAACCGTAGCCCTAGCATCAATGTGCCGCGTTGATCGGGCGAGCGCGGCGATGTCTCGTTGATTTCTTCGCGCTCGGAAGTTCCCCATGATCGGTCTAATTAGTCTCTTCACTGTTGTAGTCGCCTCGCTTCTCGTCACACGAGTGGCAACCACGATGCTCACGCTCACCGGCTTGTCCAAAGACATTGCCGAGTTTCAGGCACGATCAGCGTTTTACGGCGTTGGATTCACCACCAGCGAATCGGAACTCGTGGTCAATGACCCGCTTCGGCGGCGCATCATCATGACGCTCGGACTGCTGGGAAACGCCGGCGTATTCACGGTGCTGGTATCGCTCGTGCTGTCGTTCAACAATGTCGACAACTCAGGCCAGGCTCTGCAGCGCATGGGCTTTCTAGCCGGCGGTATCACGGTTCTCTGGTTGTTCTCCACCAGCAAGACTGCAGACAAATGGCTCGGCCATCTGATCGAAGCGTTGTTGACACGATTCACAGATCTCGATGCTCGCGATTACATCGGCCTTCTCAGGCTGAACAACGACTGGATGGTCGGTGAGGTCGAGGTCGAGCAAGACACATGGCTTTGCAACGTACCACTCCACGATCTCGAACTTCCCGAGGAAGGCGTGGCAGTGCTCGGGATCGAGCGCGAAGACAATCGATGGGTGGGCGCACCGAAGGGCACGGCATCGCTGCACGCTGGAGATGTCGTGGTCCTGTACGGGACACAAAGCGCCATGGACCGAATCGCGGGACGTAAGCGCGACCCGGACGGCGAAATCGATCGACTGACAGCACAGGTCGATTTCACCGAGCAATATCTGGAACAGCAGGAAATCGAGAAGTCTCGCGGCGAGCACACCAGTGGCGACACACCGATAACCGAACCCGAACTCACCGTGGGTGTGAAGCTCGATTACAAGGGCGTGGATTAGCGCTCCGTCTCGTGTGTACCCTCGTCTTTCATGGCTGTGGCCCAGCAGACGAACCAGCGCAAAGCGACGCTGTCGGTGTTGGGCATTCTCGCGGTCCCGATCGTTTCTGTATCAAGCGCTGCGCTGCTCGCCGGACCAATCACATCATCTGATCCAGCGCAGATAGGCACAGCGATATCGGCCACTCTTCTCGGTGCCGTCGTTGGTCTCGTGGTCCTCCGAGTCATAAGGGCAGCTGTCTGCGGCATTCGTGCTGCAGCAGTTGCAGCAGCCGAATGGGTCGAATCTGAATCGTTCATTTCGCTGACGACCAACAGATCTCGATTCGTCGTCACACCGTCGGCCATCCCAGTCACTTCTCACCACGTTCGGTCGCTGCCGGGACGCGGCCCTCCTACACATCTGTAACTCCATCAACGGGCGTCAATGCCCTACGGATCAACAGAACTAATAGGAGAAAACGAAGATGATGAAGAACGTACTACGCGCGGTTGCTGCGGCAACCGTGCTCACCCTGGCTGCGGCCGCGTGTGGCAGCGACAACCCAACGGCATCAACCACCGTCACCATGACCAGCACGGGCGTGGGGCACGCCCATGAGACGGCTCCGTGGCCAGGCGATCTCGACGTGCCGGATCTCACCCTCACTGCAACTCCACACGATGACGGCACGGCCGACCTTCGAGTTGGCATCACCGGTTTCAAGCTCCAGTCAGGCGAGGGCGATGTTGGAGACACCGGTTCTGGCCACATGCACGTTTCCGTCGACGGACACGATGTCGGTATGGCATTCACTCCCGAGATCCACCTCGACGGATTAGCACCGGGCACACACCACGTCGCAATTCGTTTGTCGGGACCCGACCACGTCATCTATGCCTATCTCGGCACGCCGCTGAGCTACGAAGCAGACCTCGTCATCCCGGGTGAGGTGCCGGTGCCCGATCAGGTGATCGAGATTTCAGTTGATGCCTCGGGGGTCGTCGGCGGGATCGTCGATGCCTCGGTCAAACTTGGTGATTTGGTGAATATAAACATCACCTCGACCGTGGCTGAAGAGGTCCACCTCCACGTCTACGACGTGATGGCCCATCTCACGCCGGGTGAGACCACAACACTTACGTTCACTGCCGACATCCCCGGTGTGTTCGAAGCCGAGCTCGAAGGGCCGGGTATCCAGATCCTCAATCTCGAAGTCAAGTGAAACGTCGCGCCGCAATAGCCGCTGGCCTCGCGGTCACCACGTTGGCGGCAGCTGCGTCGCCTGCGGGGGCTCACGGTGTGGGCGGACGGGTGGACCTACCTCTTCCCGTCTGGCAACTCGCTTGGGCCGCCGGGTTTGCGGTTGCTGTGTCGTTCGTGGCGTTGGGAGCATTTTGGAAGACTCCACGCTTGGCAGCGGCTTCCGTAGGCGAGTCGCTTCCCAGTGCTGTCCAACGCGTCGGAGCGGCGCTCGATCCGGTGCTCAAGGTGATCGGTGTTGCATCATTCGGCGTCATTCTTGTGGGCGCTTGGTGGGGCAACACAAGCCCGTCGCTCAACATCGCACCCCAGGTCACCTACATCTGGTTCTGGGTTGGCGTGCAGTTCGCGTCGATGCTGTTGGGCGATTTCTGGCGATCCCTCAACCCATTCTACACGGTCGCAGATGTCGCGGCCTCGATACGAGCTCGGGTCACAGGCAAGCCATTGTCGAAGTGCCCGGAATCTCCCGCCACCGAATGGCCGGCCGTAGTGGCGATAACCAGTTTCTTGTGGATGGAGCTCGCCTACCATGCCTCATCCTCACCGAGGTCGCTCGGTTTGTGGCTGACGACCTACACCGCGGCAATGCTCGCTGGAGCCGCGAAATGGGGTCGCGGTTGGGTCCGTGGCGCCGAGGGGTTCGGTGTGCTCTTCACCAAGCTCTCAGCCATCTCACCTCTCCACCGCGACGGGTCGGGGAACTTTCGGTTCCGGGCACCGTTATCGGGCCTGGCAACTTTGCCGATCGTGGGCGGGTCGATTCCGTTTGTGCTCGTGGTTCTCGGGTCCACAAGCTTTGATGGTTTCACTCGAAATTCGATCTGGCGCGACGTGGTCACCAACCGTTCAGGATGGAATCTCACGTTCGTCCGGACGTTGGGTTTCGTTGCCGCAGTGATTGTGGTGGGTGGGGCGTTCCGAATCGCGATCGAGTTGATGTCGCACATCACGTCGACCTCGTCCGGTGAACTGATCCGCAGGTTCGGGCCGTCGTTGATCCCGATCGCCGCCGCCTATTCAGTCGCCCACTATTTCAGTTTCGTGTTCCTCGACGGCCAGATCGTCTGGCGGCTGATGTCCGATCCCTTTGGCAAGGGTTGGGATCTGTTCGGCACCGTCGGATACCGAATTCATTACACGGCAATCAGTCCGCGCCGGATCGCATGGGCACAGACGTTGTCGATAGCTATCGGGCACGTGCTGGGTGTGGCGACCGCTCACGACAAGGCGGTCGACAGTTACCCACGCGATGTCGCTGTGAGATCGCAGTATCCGATGCTCGGAGTGATGATCACCTACACCGTGCTCGGATTGGTGATTCTTCTCAGTTCCTGAGAGCGACAGAAGGTTCCACCGGTGAGACGCTGATTCAGAACGGTACGTCGACCGCGCCGCACAGAAAACGCATGAAGGGTGCCGACTGTTTACATAGGCCAAGAAATTCGTAAGCGAAATCGTTGCTCGTTACCTGCTTCTGGGTGAGCTTGGTGGAGGCGATGAAATCCTTGCGCTTCAGATCCGTGATGAGAGGGTGGTCGGCGTCGTAACCACGTGGTGGACGCTTGAGAGAATCACCTTCGAGGTTGAATGTCGACGTGAACTTCTTCGACATTGCAGCCTTGCGCCACCCTGGCTGATCGTCATCGATTTGTTCGCGAATCAAGTAGGCAACCCGGCTTTCTGGGCGCCACAACCCGGTGCCCATAAAGCATCCGCCGGGTTGAAGGTGCAGGTAGAAACCGGGCGCATGAGCGTCGCCAGCCGCCTCGTGACGAAATTGCAATCCGGTATTGATTTTGTATGGGGTCTTGTCTTTCGAAAATCGCGTGTCGCGCTGTATCCGAAACAGCGACCCGCCGACCTTGCGTGAATCAGCCACGAAGTGGGGCGAGATCTTCTCGAGTCGGTCGCCCACATCGGTGATGAAATCGAGCGCCGGTTCACGCACGAAGCGCTCGTAATCGTCTTGATGGGCCTTGAACCACTTTCGGTCGTTGTTGGCGGCCAGATCACGCAGAAACTTGAACAGTTCTGGGGTGAAGTATCGAATCGACATCACCTGATTATGACACTGCGGGGTCCACGACTGTCCCAATAGCGAACCCGGGACGGATCATATGGATCTGAGAACCACACTGCGGGAGGAACCGCTTCGCCCAAAATGCCTCCCGAGTCCAGCCGAGTGAACGCCGTGGCGGGGCTACCTCAGCGACTATGACCGGTCGTAATCAAGCTGAGAGTCGAACTGACTCTCGGTGGGTTCCGATCAACAGAACCACGGTTCGGTCAGACGCGGACGCCCGACCACCGATCCGCTGGCCACATCAGGCGGGGCCTGTTCGACCCCCGCCAATTCGTGGATCAACTTCCACATGGCAGTGAAAATATCGACGGGTGGCACCTCGTCGACCGTTGCTTTCTCCAGCAGCGCCACGAGCGACGAATGCAGCTGATCAACCGTCGGATCGATGGATGACCATGGATACGTGAGAAGTTCGTGGTCGAACGGGCCGAAAAACTCTTTGAGACCAGACTCGTCGAGCAGCAGAGATCCTTCAGGGACCAGGAGCCTGATCGTCATCTGTACAGGGTCGACGTTGCCGATCAGGTCGTGGCGTGCGATGAAATGGCACAGATCAAGCAGATCGCCAGTGGTGGTCCACGGTGTGAACGGCAGAAACGTCGGGCGCATTTCGATGCCGCTGGCTCGCAACAACTCGATCGCCGTAGCCGCCTCAGAGTGGACATGACCCTTGTTGAGTTTGTCGAGCACGAGATCGCTGGTTGATTCCAGCGCAGTCACCACGAACAGGCACCCGGCGGCCGCCAGTTTTGGAATCGCATCCCGGTGGCGAATGAGATGCTCGACCTTGATCGTGCAGTCGAATGTGAGATCTGGAAACGCCCTGTGCACTGCCGAAATGACCTTCAACGAATGGGGCACGGCATTGAAGAAGTCGGGGTCGCCAAATGTGACGTGGCGCGCGCCCGCCGCCACGAGATTGGCCACGTCGCGAACAACCACCGACGGCTCGACCACCCTGACCCTGCCGTCGTAGATCACGGGTACCGGGCAGTGCCGGCAGCGGTGCCGACAACCTCGGCTCGCTTCGACGTATCCGGCCAGACGCCGATCACCATCGACCTCGAGCATGGCGTACTGATCGAGCGGAGGTAGGAGGCGGCGGTCCGCGAGAGTGGTGGCGCGCCGTCCCAATTCGACGATCACCGGTTGAGCGAGCGTCTTGCCGCCGTCGGCGGCCAGGTTCGAAACCCAATCAACCAGAGCCCCTTCGTATTCGCCGGCAATCAGCTGGTCGGCAAGTAGTCCGGCCGTTCGGTCCGAACCGACCGTTGCGTATAGGCCATAGAAGCAGATCGGCAGATCGGGACGGCTTGAACGCACGTGGGTGGCGACTTCGATTGCCAGCCTCATTGCCGTGTGCATTGGCACCGACACTGCCAACGCTTGTGCCCATTCGAGGATGCGATCATCAAGCGGTTGGATACTCGTGTCGACGCAGCGGACCTCGTGGCCCGCAGCTGTGAGCGCGGCGCCGGGAGCAGCCAGCTGAAGAGGCTGGTGACCCAATTCATATCCGGAAACGAGAACGACCCTCATTGCCCCTACCAGTATTCCTCGTAGTGGACGTTGCCTGGGTCGTTGCGACGATCAAGCTTGAAACCCGAGCGCTCGAGGATCTCGACGACGCCCTCGGGTTCGGGATACAGAACCTCATCGCCAGATGAATCAGGGAGCCCGATCATCGCCGGGTTGCCACACATGTAAACGTGTGAGGAGGACGGGTCGAGATCGACGCCGAACTCCGATTTGAGCAACCCCTGACGGAAAACGTCTTGTATATATCTCTTTTCCACGCCGTGCTCCCGCGTGGGCATCGGCAGGTAGTGATAGTTGCCGTAGCGCGACTCGAGGTGGCGATGCTTTTCGAGATAGCCGAGATCATGCCACTGGCGAACAGACACCACAGAAACGATCGGCCCGTAGTGCCCCTTGCGGAGCAACTCGACCGCCATGGCGTTGTGTGGAGCCTCACCGGTTCCTGTGCCGAGAAAGACCACGGCCGCGCCGGGATCGATCACTGCCGAAAGTGTGTAACGCCCGGCAACTTTCGGCCCGAGGTAGATGCGGTCACCGGGTCGACAAAGTGCCAAGCGCGGCGTGAGTCCCGGAATGTTGTCGGGGCTCGGTTTGACAAGGACAACGTAGAACTCGAGTTCGTCGCTGCCGGGTTCGTCCGCCAGGTAACCGTGTTCGTCGAACATCGTGCTTGAGATCGAGTACGACCGTCGAATCAGCTTGTCCCAGCGAGTGTCGAGTTCGGGATCTTCAGCGCCGTCGATCCGTGGCTCCCAGTAGCCAAGGCCGAGCGACGCGTATTGCCCGGGGACGAACGACGTGCCTCCCGTGTCGGGCCTGACTCGCAGTACCCACAAGTCGGAGTGGGTTGGCTCGAATTGGGTAATCGTGGCGTTGTAGTGCACGAGGCGTAGTTCCTCGACTGCCCCCTGGTGGCGGCTTCGGCGATCGATCGCTGACCGCTCTGGCTTGAGCCGCAGGTCGGGAAAGCAGGCGGACGCGATCGCCCTGCCGACAGTTGCGCCGGGGGCAGTCGTGGGTGGCGTGGAGTCGTCGGGCTCACCGACGAACCAGACCCTGCCGGTGGCCAATGCCTCATCCGTAACGCCGATATCGGCCGGACGAAGCGTGAGCCGGTTGGATGCGAACGTGACATGGTCGAACACAAGATCGGGGGTGTGACGATCGGCGAAGAAAGCCATCGGGAAGTTGTCGACCTCTTCGATCTGTTCTGGGACCGACCGGTAGAGAATCGTGGCCCGACGTTCGCGTTCAACACGACGCAGCATGTTGTCGCCCGCGGGTGAGAGTCGGGTCGGATCCATCCCCCCAGCCGCGAGAACCACCCGCGACCCGGCAGCGGCGGCGGTCACCGCCAGCTCCACTGCGTGGTCGGTGTGGCCCACTACCAACACATCGTCGTCGTGTCCGCCGGGTAACAGATCTATGTGGATCCGGTCGCCGATCTCGACATCGAGCGGTGGCCTCCAATCGTTGTCGCAGCTTCTCAACGCCACCAGGCATCCCTTGGTGCGATAGCTCAACTTGGTGGTGTTGATCACAAGGAGATCCCCGTGGGCATCGATCGACTCGACCGATTCTCCGTAGCCGACGTCGAGTTCGGCATCACCGATCAGTTCGGGGAACACCACGGCATGACTCGGTTCGATGACTCGGACCCTCTTGAGGCCCGACCTGAGAGAGGAGACAGCGACCGAAAGTCCGGATGCATTCCCCCCGATAATCACGAGGTCGTAGGCGAAGTCGAGATCATCTGACATTCGTACGAGTCTAGGGTTGACCTTGGTTGGGCCGT
>JBDNJK010000021.1:0-15916 GCA_041687805.1 Acidimicrobiales bacterium | reverse complement strand
GATGAGCTGACACGGGCCGGTATCCAGCTCCCCGCCAACGGGATAGGCATTGGCTGGGCCGCACCCACGATCCTGCTCGCCGGCACCCAAGAACAGAAGGACCGCTACCTCCGCCCCATTTTCACTGCCGAGGAGATCTGGTGTCAGCTGTTCAGCGAACCTGACGCCGGATCTGACCTGGCAAATCTGGCGACGAGGGCAGAGCGAGACGGCGATGAATACATCGTCAACGGATCCAAGATCTGGACCAGCGGCGCCCACCTGTCGAAGTTCGGGATATTGATCGCCCGGACCGATGCCAATGTCGCGAAGCATCGCGGTATCTCCTACTTCATCTGCCCGATGGATCTGCCTGGCATCACCATGAGCCCGATCATCGACATGACCACAGCCCACTCGTTCAATCAGGTGTTTTTCGACGATGTGAGGATTCCCGCCAATCTCCGGGTGGGCGACGACGGCGACGGCTGGCGTTTGGCCAAGGTCACGCTCTCCAACGAACGCGTGTCTCTCTCATCAGCAGGTTCTCTCTGGGGCGCGGGTCCTTCCGAGAAGATGCTGCTCGATCTGATTCGCGGCAACGGCGGGTTGTCTGATCCGGTCATGCGTCAGGAAGTAGCTCAACTCCATTGCGAAGCCGAAGTGCTTCGACTCAACCGGTTGCGGACTCTCAGCGCGCGGCTGAAGGGCAAGACCCCGGGACCTGAAGCATCGATCCAGAAAGCGATGGCCGACGAACACGGACAGCACGTAATGGAGATGGCGAAGCGGCTTGCCGGCACCTCCGGAATGCTCGAGGGGTCAGGGCCGTCGGGAGACATCCCTTCCAGTGCCCGCGTCGGCGCAACCGAAGTCAATTTCCATCGCGATCAATTCCCAGACGTCGAACCGATCTGGCATTACGGATATCTCTTCGCCCCTGCGCTCACCCTCGGCGGTGGCACCTTCGCTATCCAACGCAACATCATCGGCGAGATGGTTCTTGGAATGCCCCGCGAGCCCAACATCCAAAAGGGCATGACTTGGGCGGAGACCATCCGGGCATGACCTCTACCGCGACAGGTGCGATCCAGACCGACATCACACGTCGTCTCCGAGCCATCCCCGCGCCGCGCCCGATTCTCGACCGCGATCGCGAGCATCGCCTCACGGCGCGTCAGCGTGAAATTCTCGATGAATTGGGCTCCATGTTTGCCCGCGGCTTTGCCCACCTGACCATGGCTGAGATTGCGTCACAACTGAACTGTTCGCTTCGCACGCTCTACGGACTAGCTCCCAGCCGCGACGAGCTCGTGCTCACCGTGATCGACCGCAATCTGTGGGAGGTCGGCAGGAACGCGATGGGAGCGATCGAACCCGAAATGGCCCCACTCGACGCGTTGAGGGCATACCTCGCTGCGGCCACGATCGCCGTAAGCGGCACCACAGAGGAGTTGGCCCGAGACCTGGCGGCGATGCGCTCGGCCGAACGACGAAATGGAGCCCATTCGGAGTATCTCGTAGCGGTGAGCCGGGGGCTTCTCGATCTTGCCGTTGAACGGGGCGACATCCCTGACGTCGACACGGCAGCCGTGGCTCGCGTCGTCGCCGGCCTCGGCCGCAAATTCGCCCAGCCAGAAGCCATCGCGGAACTACGCGACTCACCGAAACAAGCTGCCGACACCATGATGGACATCATCCTTCGTGGCCTCAATTCACTGTCCGAGCAGACATCCCAGTTGTAAGTCGATTCACCTCACACACTCGAAACACCTCACACACTCGAAGGACCCCGATGGACGTCACCGAAGTCGCAGCCGATTTGCTGGCCGAGCAGGAAGCTCTTGACGCTGTTGTTCGTGATCTGACCCCAGAGCAGTGGGCGCAGCCCACACCGAGTCCACGCTGGACGATCACCGATCAGATCGCTCACCTCACCTACTTCGACGGCACGGCGGCGATGGCAGTCGTTGACCCCAACGGCTTCAAGAACGCATTCACCGACCTGCTGGCCTCCGCCGCGGGAGGAGACGAGGGCGTCGACAACTTCACGATGGGGAGCTTCCTCTCCATGTCCGGTGACGCGAAGCTCGAAGCGTGGCGAACAAATCGCCGCATGCTGGCCGACGCCGCCGCCACACTCGCGAACGACACTCGCGTGCCTTGGTACGGCCCATCCATGGGATCCAAATCTTTCTTGACGGCGCGGCTCATGGAAGCTTGGGCTCATGGCCAGGACATCGTCGACACGATCGGAGCAAGCCGACCGGCCACCGACCGGCTACGACACATAGCCCAACTCGGCTACATCACACGCAAGTGGACCTACATCAATCGGCAAATCGATGCTCCCGATGGTGATGTCAGGGTGGAGCTCACCAGCCCTTCCGGCGAGACGTGGGTGTGGGGCGATGCCGACGACGCTTCTGCGACAGGTAGCGCTCTCGACTTCTGTCTGGTGGTCACGCAGCGACGCAACGTTTCCGACACCGGGCTTGTCGTGATCGGTGATCGTGCCATCGACTGGCTGTCAATGGCGCAGGCTTTCGCCGGACCCCCTACCGATGGCCCGCAGCCAGGGAGCAACTGATGTCGGTCATCGAAACATCGCTCGACAGAGGCGTTCTCACAGTCACTCTGGCTGACGAAGAAAACCGAAATTCGCTCAGCTCTGTGCTCCTTGCCGAACTCGTCGACACCCTCGATGAGGCCGACGCCGATTCCAGCGTCCGCGTCGTGGTCATCACCAACAAGGGTCGAGTGTTTTGTGCCGGAGCCAACCTTCGCGAACGGTCATCCGACGCCAAACCCACCCGGCTAGTCGACCCGCTTGAGTTGTTCGGCCGCTTCCGAAACTCCCCGAAACCCTATGTCGGACGTATTGCCGGTCATTGCGTAGCGGGTGGCATGGGATTGGCCGCCGCTCTCGACATATCGATCGGGCTCGAGGATGCAAAGTTCGGCTTCACCGAGGTTCGTATCGGGGTCGCACCTGCGATGATCTCGGTAATTTGTCTGCCGAAGATGCGCTGTGCCGACGCAGCCTCGGCGTTTCTGCGCGGTCGCCGCTTCTCAGGCAAAGAGGCCGCCGAAATGGGGCTTATCAACGCTGCGGTTCCGGCCGACAAACTTGATGCCGAGGTAGAAGCCGTCGTAGCCGATTTGTTGCTCGCCGGCCCCAACGCTCTGGCAGCCAGCAAGCAATTGCTCGCGCAAGTGCCCGGCATGCCCGTCGACGAAGCGTTCCGATGGACCAAGACTCTGTCGCACAATCTTTTCAAAGGCGACGAAGCGCGCGAGGGCATGACTGCATTCCTGGAAAAACGACCTCCTTCTTGGGCCCCCAGGGAATAGACGAGCGCTGTCAGTCGTTCAATATTGAGTGGGTCGAATATCGGCGCCACTTCCACCCTTTTAGCTCACCTGGAGATCGTGATGCAGGGAATTGAGACAACCACAAAGATGTCGATCGACGCCGCCGATGCCGCCATCAGAACGGCGTTGGGCGAGCACGGGTTCGGTGTACTCACCGAAATCGACGTTGCGGCCACCCTCAAAGCCAAACTTGGTATTGATCGCAATCCGTTGGTCATCCTCGGCGCCTGCAACCCCAATCTTGCTCACCGGGCCCTCACCATCGACCCAACCGTGGCATTGTTGTTGCCATGCAACGTCGTGCTCGAAGAGGCCAACGGAGTCACCACCATCACGGCAGTCGACCCTCGCGCATTGATGGATGATCCGCAGTTCAACGACATCGCGGCCGAGGCAGCCAGCAAACTGAAAGCTGCCATCGAATCAATCGGCTAGCTGGATCCTTCGGCTAGGCAAGCAGAACGCGCGCCACGATGTCTTGACCGAATCCGCTGAGGATCGCGAGATACATCAGTCCGGTGGCAGCCATTACTGCCGAGTAGGCGCGTTCCTTGAGAGCCGCTCTGGTGACAATCACTAGACCGATCGTGGTGACGACACTCGCCACCCAGTACCACCCGAGCAGCCCGTTGTAGCCGTCGTCGATATCGCCATTGAGGACCGACAACATGCCTGTGGGCCAGAGCATCATGATCGTTTCCGGTAGCCACAGCAGGCCTGTCCACCTGACCAGTTCCAGAATCGGTCTACGCGCCAGCCCTGGTTGCACCAGATACCAGTGGCCGAGCAACATCGCATCGGATACGGCACCGAGGAAAAGGGCGCTCACCATCGCCCTGATCACCGACAGGGCTACCGGATCGCCGGCCGCGATTCCGCCGAACAGCACGGCTAGAAGCCCCGCCACAGCCGCCACCAGATCGAGCACTGGCGGAAATTCGGAGGCGCCGACAACAAAACGGTGTTCGTCACGATCGATGCCGGTCATTTCCGCCACTCGCTCGCTGCGCTTTTCGATCACGCCACGCTGACCCGCCACTCCCGCAGATCGACGCGCCACCGACACCACCAGAGCCACCAGACCGGCCGCTATGAAGACCATCGTGGATATCTCACGTGTCCACGTGGGGTCGGTAGCGAAAGCGGCAGTCAGGGATCCTCCTGCCATCAACAAGAAGACGATTCTCTGAAGCCAGCCATAGCCGAGCCCGACCTCACGTCCGCGAGTCGTGACCCACAGAAACATCCATCCACCCGCGGCCCACTGCACGAGCACCGTGGCCGCGTCGATACGAATCATTACTCGACCACTGCCAGTCCGTGATCAACCAAGTTGAGTGAGTCGGGGCCATTTGCAGCGGCAACCACAATGTCTTCAAGTCGAGCACCCCACCGGCCCGGTATGTAGATGCCCGGCTCAACCGAGAACGCATGTCCGCCGACGAGCGGGGTGAAATTCCCCTCGACCATGTAGGGGTCCTCGTGGGCCTCTACTCCGATGCCGTGACCGATTCGGTGATTGAAGAACTCGCCGTAACCGGCCTCTGCGATGATCTCACGGCCAATCTTGTCGACCTTCTCACAAGGCGTACCAATTGTCGCCGCGGCCACTGATTCCGCCTGCGCGACTCTGAGTACCTCGTAAAGTTCGGCGAACTCTGAGACCGGCTCGCCTATGGAGACACACCGGGTGATGTCCGAGCAGTAGCCGACACCGTCGTCGCCGATCATCGTGCCGCCGAAGTCGCACAACACAGACTCACCGGTGCGGATAACTCGGTCGCCCGCTTCGTGATGAGGGCTGGCGGCGTTCTCACCGGCTGCCACGATCGCGAAGTTCACTCGCGCGTGGCCCTCATCGATGATCTGTCGCCCCAACTCCGCTGACACTTCAGCTTCGGTGCGACCCACCAACTCGATCTCGCCACACTGTAGACGCGCCGCTATACGGTCCACGGCAGCAGAAGCCGTCCGGAGTCGTTCGATCTCGCTCGGAGACTTGATGGCCCGAATCGGACTGGTGACCGTTGACGCCCGCCTGAACGAGGTGGATGGCATGGCCGCAATCAAGTCGACTAGAAATCCCGACCACATGTGATCACCCACCGCCGCGACACCGGCTGCGCCAACGAGAGAAACGACTATGGCAATCGGATCGTCAGTTTCGCCCCAAGCTCTTATCGAAAATACGTCGGACCTCTCCACAACCCGTGGCGCCTCCAAGTCGGGCACGACCAAGGTCGCGGCGCCGTCGCGGGGAACCACCAGCATGGTGAGGCGCTCAAGAGGCATTGCTTCGTAGCCACAGAAGTAGGGCATGTCCGCCCCGACCGACAGCAACATGACATCGACACCACTCGCACTCATGAGACGCCGGGCATGGTCGAGTCGGGTCGAGAACATGGCGGTCAGGCTAGAGGGACGCGCGGCCTCCCCCTAGAGTCATGTGATGACAGATCACGAATGGGGTTTTAGAACCCGTGCCCTACACGCGGGCGGGCAGCCCGACTCTGCCACCGGGGCCCGCGCCGTGCCGATCTACCAGTCGAGCAGTTTCGTCTTCGAGGACACCGACGATGCTGCCGACCTGTTCGCGCTGCAGAAATTTGGATTGATCTACAGCCGCATCGGCAACCCGACCACATCGGCATTCGAGGAGCGAATGGCCAGCCTCGAGGGCGGCATAGGAGCGGTCGCCACAGCATCCGGCCAAAGCGCCGAATTTCTGTCGGTCACGGCTCTCGCCGGATCTGGTGATCACATCGTCGCCAGCGCGAGCCTTTACGGCGGCACTGTCACCCAGTTCTCCGTCACGCTGGCAAGGTTCGGCATCGAGACGACGTTCGTCGACGCCACCGATCCATCGGCGTTCGAGGCAGCGATCACCGAACGCACGAAGCTGCTCTACACCGAAACCATCGGAAATCCTTCCGGAGAAATCGCCGACATCGAAGCCCTCGCCGAAATCGCCCATGCCAACAATCTTCCGCTGGTGATCGACTCCACCTTTGCCACTCCCTATCTGTGCCGACCAATGGAGTGGGGCGCCGACATCGTGATCCACTCGGCCACCAAGTTCATCGGCGGTCACGGCACCTCCATCGGCGGAGTGATCGTGGAAGCCGGCACCTTCGACTGGGGGTCGGGCCGATTCCCCCAGATGACACAACCTGTCGCGAGTTACAACGGCCTGCGATGGTGGGACAACTTCGGCGAATACGCCTACTGCTCGAAGGTCCGTGCCGAGCAACTGCGTGACGTTGGTGCTTGTCTTTCGCCGTTCAACTCATTTCTGTTCCTCCAGGGCCTGGAGACTCTGCCCCAACGCATGGAGGAACACGTAGCCAACGCCCGGGCAGTCGCGGAATGGCTCAACGCCGATCCGAGGGTGGCGTGGGTCCGATATGCCGGTCTTGAGGATTCGCCACACAGAGCCCTCGCCGAGAAGTATTTACCCCTCGGCCCTGGCGCCGTGTTCACGTTCGGGGTGGTCGGCGGGCGCGCGGCAGGCGCCAAGTTCATCGAACACCTGGAGATGGTCAGCCACCTGGCCAACATCGGCGACGCCCGCACCCTCGTGCTCCATCCGGCATCCACCACCCACCAGCAACTCACCGATGAGCAGCTCACTGCAGCACGTGTCACCCCTGACATGGTTCGCATCTCTGTGGGGTTGGAAGATCTCGAAGACATCGTCTGGGATCTCGACCAGGCACTCGACCAGGCAGGTGCGTGATGTCCAAACATCCAATTGTCGAAGGCTGGGACCCACCCGGACCCACCGCCCGCTACTCCATGCTCGAACGATCGCGTTCGGTAGCGATCGTTGGAGCGTCATCCAATCCGGCCCGAGCCAGCAACTTCGTCGCCACCTATCTACTCAGCTCGTCAACAGATTTTGATGTCTACCTTGTCAACCCGCGCGAGACGGAGATCCTCGGCCAGCCCGTATATCCCTCGCTCGCCGACGTGCCCGTGGTCCCCGACATCGTCGACGTGTTCCGACGTAATTCCGATCTACCGGGTGTGGCTCAGGAAGCCATCGACGTGGGCGCCGGAATTTTCTGGGTGCAACTCGGGCTGTGGAGCGAGCAAGCGGCACTCTTGGCAACCGCGGCCGGTCTCGACGCGGTAATGGACCGCTGTCTGAAGATCGAACATGCCCGGTTCCACGGCGGCCTTCATGTCGCCGGGTTCAACACAGGAGTGATCAATTCCCACCGAGCCTGACACCTCGGCGCGCGATCATGGCTCGTCACTGGGCCACAAGTTCCACCGTCTCTTCGCCGCATCCACGATCTCCAACCTCGGTGACGGCATCTTCTTCATCGCGTTGCCTTTGATAGCCGCCGACCTCACGCGCAGCCCGACCACGGTCGCCGGTGTCACAATTGCCATGCGACTCCCGTGGCTCCTTTTCGCCCTTATTGCCGGGGCCTTGGTCGACCGCTGGGACAGGCGACGCGTTATGTGGATCACAGATGTGTTCCGGGCGCTGCTGGTTGGTGGGCTGGCCGCCGCCGTCATGACCGACAACCACAGCATCACGCTCATCTACGCAGTGGGGTTCGCTCTCGGTATGGCCGAGACGATGTTCGACAATGCCAGCCAGACGATTCTCCCTTCAATCGTCGATGAGCAGAATCTTCAACTTGCGAATGGCCGGCTCATGGCAGCCGAGACCATCACCAACAGCTTTATCGGCCCGCCGCTCGGCGGGTTTCTCGTGGCTGCCGCGGTTTCCGTGCCCTTCTGGATCGACTCCGCCAGCTACCTGGGTGCGGCGTTGTTGGTGGCGAGTATCGGTGGAGCCTTTCGAGCCTCACCATCGACCCCCACCGAAATCAACGAGCCAAGCACCCCCACCCCAACCATTCGCTCGGAGATTGCTGAAGGCGTTCGCTGGCTTTGGGGACATAATCTGCTTCGAACTCTTGCCCTGCTGCTGGGTCTCATGAACCTCGGTTTCATGGCCGGATTCTCCGTGCTGGTGCTGTTCGCCCAAGACATGCTCGGGCTCGATGAGATCGGATTTGGTCTTCTGGCCACAGCCATGGCCGCCGGAAGTGTGATCGGCGGGCTCACCGCAGGACGGTTGACAAAGCGATTCGGTACCGGCCGACTACTCCTCATCGGATCGTTCGGCACCGCTATTGGACAGCTCGCCATTGCCCCGATGTCCAATGCGTGGTTCGCTGCGGCAGTGCTGGCGATGGCGGGATTCGTAGCGACGGTTTGGAACGTCGTCACCGTCTCGCTCCGACAAAGCGTCATACCCGATCAAATACTCGGACGGGTCAACAGTGTCTACCGGTTCCTGGGATGGGGAGGGATGCCCATAGGCGCTCTCGCCGGCGGCCTGCTTGCCTCGCGCTACGGACTTCGTGCACCCTTCTGGATCAGTGGAGTGGTGCTGCTGGCCGCAGCAGCCATCACTGCACCGAAGCTCAAGTCGGCTGATGAGATGCTGGCCTCCCCCGACGATCGATCGCTTGTATAGCCCCAGTTCATGTAGTCGACTATGGTCGCTGAACCCAGCAGGAGGCAGCAATGGCAGCAGTAGTACTCGACGGAGTCTCCAAGATCTATCCCAACGGATTTCAGGCGGTCACCGACCTCGATTTGGAAATCCTTGATGGTGAGTTTCTGGTTCTCGTCGGGCCGTCGGGCTGCGGGAAATCGACAGCTCTGCGAATGATCGCCGGACTTGAGGAAATCTCAGGCGGCGAACTAAGAATCGGTGATCGGGTCGTCAACGATCTGGGCCCCAAAGACCGCGACATCGCCATGGTGTTCCAGAACTACGCGCTGTATCCCCACATGAGCGTCTACGACAACATCAGTTTTGCTCTGAAGTTGGCCAAGACTCCCAAGGACGAGATCGACCGGCGGGTCCGGGAGGCCTCAGCGATTCTCGAACTCGACGATCAGTTGGATCGCAAACCCGGTCAGCTATCAGGTGGACAGCGTCAGAGAGTTGCCATGGGCCGGGCCATAGTGCGCCAGCCATCGGCGTTCCTCATGGACGAGCCACTCTCGAATCTTGATGCCAAGCTGCGTGTGCAGATGCGAGCCGAGATCGCCAAATTGCAACGCGATCTTGGCGTCACCACGTTCTACGTCACCCACGACCAGGTCGAGGCCATGACAATGGGTGATCGCGTAGCAGTCATCAAGGATGGTGTGCTCCAGCAGGTCGACACCCCACAAAGCCTCTACGACCAGCCAGACAACGTGTTCGTAGCCGCCTTCATCGGATCTCCCTCCATGAATCTCTACGAAGGCACGTTGGCATCCGACTCGATCGCTCTCGGACCAAACCGTCTTGCTTTGAATGCCGAAGTCTTCAATGAACGGCCCGGCCTGGAGTCACACGTCGGAGAGACTCTCGTCGTCGGAATCCGCCCAGAAGACATGGAAGACGCCGAAGTGAAGGCCGACCATCCCGCCGACCAGCGCCTCTCCTCCACGGTTCGTCTCGTCGAGTCACTCGGCTCAGAAGTCATGGTCCATTTCGACATCGACGCACCCACCGTTGATTCCGGCGACCCCGACGCCGCGCAAGACCTACCCAGCGAAGATCACAACAACATGGGGTCGGCGGTCGGCAGGTTCAGCCCTCGCAGCCGGGCTCGCGCCGGCGACCAGATCGATATCGCTGTCGACACCGCCCGACTCCACTTCTTCGACCCAGCAACCCGCCTGGCAATAAGAGACTGACCTGCCAGTCGGATCGAGCCATTCACGGATCCGGCCTACAGTCCCTTCACGAAGAAGCGCTACGGCCGAAATCGCCAGCCACGTTCGCGACACGGATTGTGGTCCGGGTGGCTTCGAGCATGCCACCGCGCGATTGCTTCATGTGGAGCCACGCACAATTAAGTTCGACTCAATCTCGATTTGCCGGGCCGGCTCTACCGCACCGTCGAGAAGAGCCACCAGCTGCCTAGCTGCCACGACACCTTGTTGCCCAACGTGTTGATCGATGGTGGTGAGGCCGGTGATTTCGGCGAGGTAGTGGCCGTCGACGCCCATGATTGCCACGTCATCCGGTGTCGTGAGGCCACAATCTCGTGTGGCAGCCATTGCGCCGAATGCCATCTCATCGGAAAGAGCAAATACGGCCGTTGGGGGATCATCAAGTTTCAGCAATTGATTCATTGCCTCTCGACCGCCGTCGACTGAGAAGTGCCCGCTACAGCTGAGGCCTGGGTCGGCCACCAAACCGTGTGACGTCAACATCTGCCGATAACCCTCGGCACGATCCTTCGGAACTGTGAAACGAAGCGAATCATTCGGCTGACCGGTGAGAATTCCTATTCGCCGGTGCCCCCGATCGAACAAATGCTCAGTGGCAATGCGCCCGATGGCGAGATTATCGACGAGCACAGAATGGAAACTTGGACATTTGAATCCAATCGTGAACACCCCAAGATTTGAATTCTCAAGCATGTCGATTTCGAGATCCGCCAGTGGAAGATCGACCATGATCAGTCCGTCGGCATGGCGGGACGCCACCGCGTTACGGACAAAATCGAAACGCGCCGTCGGGGTGGGAACAGCTGAGATCGAAAGCGAATATCCACACTCGGAAAGCACGGCTTCGGCACCAGCAAGAACTTCCGAGAAGTACCACGAGTTGAGCACAGGCACAGCAATCTCGACATTGCGGCTGCGTCCCGACGCCAAGTGACGAGCACTTGGGTCGGCTCGATAGTTGAGCGACAACGCCGCCTCGGTGACCCGCTGTTTCGTCGACGACGCTACGTTCGGCAAGTCTCTGAGTGCTCTGCTCACAGTGGCCACCGACACCCCAGCTGCCGCGGCAACATCCTCAATCGTCGCCCGGCCCCCCCGGCCGGTCGGATCGGTCACATCAGCACCGTCGCCGATCGACTGAGAATCAGAGCCTCGTCAGAGGCAACCGTGACATTGGTGATTCCCGAACCTGAATTTCCGCCCGTGGACCGGTAAACACAATCCCACGCTCCCCCCGGCTGCCACGACGCCTCGGAGGCTCCAGCATTGAGGACGAACAAATGGTCGCCGCGAGTGAACGCCACAAGACTGTTAGGCAACTCGAGCCACACGACCGGACCATTCGCTTTGTCGACTATCGAGCGTCTGGCAGCTATGAGCTCACGGACGCGATTGAGGTGCGATAGCGGATCAGCTTTCTCCACAGCAACGCTCCACTCGGCTTCGTGACCTACGGGCAGCCAAGTGTCTGCGGCTGCGGAAAACCCAAGGTTGGGGCCAGGGCCCCACGGCATCGGCGTGCGGGCAGGGTCTCGACCAACCGACGCATCGTTTCGTGTTGCCACCGGGTCGGTGAGCCGGTTGGGCCGCACGACACCGTCGTCGAGGCCGAGCTCCTCGCCTTGATAGATGAACGGCACCCCCGGCAGACCCATCATCATCACACTCAACGCCAGCGATCTACCACGACCGAGATCACCCCCGCCGTAGCGTGCCACCGGCCGCGACTCGTCGTGGCTGCTCTGCACCCAACCCACCCCAGCCGGCACCGCGTCGGTAGCCGACGAGAGCGTGCGCCGAATGGCGGCGGCATCCCAATTCATGTGCATGGTGGCAAACCAGAACCCCGCGTTGAGCCCGCCCCCTGGGAGCATCTTGGCAAGGTCATCGGGGTCGAGAACGTAGGTCTCGCCGATCAGGACAGCATCGTAGGGTTCGACGATCTCCCTCCACGATCGGTAGATGTCGAGAGTCTCAGGCTGCATCAGGTCGTACCGGTGATCCATGCACGCGAACTGATATCTGGCATCAGTGACACCATCGAGCGAAATCAGCATCGGATTGTCGCGCAGTTGCTCATCCTTGACCATGGCATGCGCGACATCTATTCGGAATCCGTCGATACCACGATCGAGCCAGAATTTGAGGATCGTCTCGAACTCCGCCCGCACCGCTGGATTTCGCCAATTGAGATCCGGCTGCTCTGGCAGGAACAGGTGTAGGTAGTACTGCCCGCTCGCTTCATCGAGCGTCCAAGCCGAACCCCCGAAGTGGGCCAACCAGTTGTTGGGAGGCCCGCCATCGGGGGCTGGATCTCGCCACATGTAGTAGTCGCGATATGGGCCCTCGGGGTCGGCAAGCGCCGCCTTGAACCATTCGTGGGCGCTGCTCGAATGGTTGGGCACGATGTCGACCACGACCCGCAACCCGAGTTGGTGGGCACGTTCGACAATTTGATCGAAGTTGTCGAGCGTGCCGAATACGGGCGCCACACCGCAATAGTCGGCGACGTCGTATCCGTAATCGGCCATCGGCGACGGGTAGAACGGGGTGATCCACACCACATCGACCCCAAGCCATGCGAGATGGTCGAGATGGGCGAGCATGCCTGGCAGATCACCGATGCCATCGGCATTACCGTCGCCAAACGATCGTATGTAGACCTCATATCCAACCGACTCAAAGAGCCAATCTGGTGAACCGGTACCACTCAAGGGAGTCTCTCGATCGTCCAATGGACATCAGCGTCCACCCGCTTATGTAAGCGCTTGCAGCGCTTTGCGTCAACGACTTGCTGATACTTGCTTCGCTGCAACGCCTGCGTGGTAACTCGATCTGGTGAGCGGAGACGACTCCACATGGCCGATCCCCATTTCCTCGCCGAGGTGTTTCCATAGCTCAAAATCGCTTGGCTCCCACCACTTCGCAACCGGCAGATGATGCGACGTGGGTCGCAGGTATTGCCCGATCGTCACGATGTCGACACCCACCGCGTGAAGATCAGCAAGCGTTTGAAGTATCTCCTCGTGTGTCTCCCCCATGCCCACGATTAGAGATGACTTGGTGACAAGGCCGGCCTGCTTTGCTCGCGACAGCACCGACAGGCTCCGGGCGTAACCAGCCGACGGCCTGACCGCTCGTTGCAGGCGGGCCACCGTTTCGATGTTGTGGTTTAGAACATCTGGTGCCGAGTCGAACACAATCCCCAGCGCTGTCGCATCACCCTTCATATCGGATATCAGCGTCTCCACTGACGTTTCGGGGCACCGGTCCCGAATCGCATCAACAGTTGCAGCAACCGCTCCTGCACCACCGTCGCTGAGATCATCACGCGTCACCATTGTGACCACAGCGTGGGAGAGTTCCATGCGCTCAACTGCTTCTGCTACGCGACTCGGCTCATCGGCGTCTGGCTCCATGGGCTTGCGCGTATCGACCAAACAGAACCCGCACGCCCGCGTGCAGCGCTCACCAAGAATCATGAACGTGGCGGTGCCATCATTCCAGCACTCCGACGCGTTGGGGCAGCCAGCCTCCTCACAAACCGTGACGAGATCGAGATCCCGCAGCGTCGACCGGATTCGACGGAAGCTCTCGCCGTGGTCGAGCCTTACCTTCATCCAAGCTGGCTTGCGCGCCTTGAGCCTCACTGGATCGGTCGACCCGACACCCGCCTCAGCGAGTCGCCCGAGCAGACGAACCGAGGTCCCATCGGCCGAGTCGCCGTAGCCGACACCATTGCGACCGACAGGGCTGCCGGGACCCTCACCTCTGCTGAACGGCGAGAGATCTGAATCGTCGGACCGCCAAGCAATATCAGCACGCTCGACTTCGCCGTCTGTCCCCCACCGTTTCGAAGCCCTCGCCGCGACCAGGTCGACCACCTCTCGCATCGAAACATCGATTCCCTCCGCGGCGAGCGACGTGACGCCCATGTCCGAAATCCCGCATGGCACAATCCGAGAAAACCAATCCATGTCGGGGTTTACGTTGAACGCGAATCCGTGCATCGACCTGGCCCTGGAGAGCCGTACCCCGATTGCTGCGATCTTGCGTGGTGCAGGCCCGTCCGCGTCGATCCACACGCCAGTGCTGCCGGCGATGCGACCGCCGTCCAGACCCACGTCTGACAAGACGTCGATGATCAACTGCTCGACACCGTCGACATACGCGACAGTGTCGGCCATCCCTCCGCCACGTTTGCCCGGCACGGTGAGTATTGGATAGCCCACGAGCTGGCCCGGGCCGTGGTAGGTGACATCGCCGCCTCGATCGGCCTCGATCAGATCGGCACCCAACTTCTCGACATCGACCAACAGATTGGCCATGTCGGCCCGGCGGCCGAGTGTGATCACATCAGGATGCTCAAGCAACAACAAGTGGTTGTCGTCTGATACATCGAACAGTTGGTGTTGGAGCGCCAGCGCATCGCGGTAGCCGACTCGACCCAGCCATCGAATACGAAGAACCGGCGACGTGGTGGTCGTGGTGGTCAGCGGACCTCAGCCTCCCAGTCGCGGGTCTCTATGATCTCCCGAATGCGGTGCATGAACGCAGCCGCATAGGCGCCATCGAAGGCACGGTGATCCCATGCCATAGCCAGGACACCAACCGAGTGGATTGCGATCGATTCGTTTCCGAAACCGTCGGTGACGACCACCGGCTTGCGCTGCACTCCATCGGTGGAGAGGATCGCGACCTGAGGCTGGTTGATGATCGGAAATTGCAGCATCGTGCCGTATTGGCCGGCGTTGGTGAGTGTGAAGGTGCCACCCGAAAGGTCGTCAGGCACCAGCTGCTTGGTGCGGGCGCGCCCGGCCACATCGACGATGTCGCGAGCCAGCTGACGCAGGCGCTTCCCGTCGGCGTTCTTGACCACAGGAGCCAACAAACCATCAAAATCGATGTCGACAGCGATCGCGAGATTCACCTCCTCGTGCACGACCAGATGGTCGCCTCCGAAACTGGCATTGAGGCGTGGATATTCGCGAAGTGCGTCGACAACAGCCCGGGCAATGAAGGGCAAATACGTGAGACTAAAACCCTCATCAGCCTTCCATCCGGCCTTGGCCGATGTGCGAACCTTCTCGACCCGCTCGTAGTCGATCTCCATAGCCGTGAGTACGTGCGGCGACGTGTGTTTCGACATCACCATGTGCTCGGCAGTGCGCTTACGGATGTTGTTGAGAGGCACAACCTGGTCGCGCTGACCGACCGGAATGGCCGGCACAGGGGCTTGCTCCACCACCACAGGAGCCGAGGCTGACGCAGCCGGTGCAGGCGCTGGTGCGGGTACAGACACAGGCGCTGGTGCGGGTGCAGACACAGGCGCAGGCGCAGGCGTTGCTGGCTGTGGGGTTGCTTCGACTTGCGGCGTTGGGGCCTGGGCCGCGGCTTGGATCAGCTTCTCTACATCCGACCTGGTGATGCGGCCACCCAATCCGCTGCCGACTATGGCGGTCACGTCGAGATTGTGGTCGGCAATCAAGCGCCGCACGACGGGAGACAGCACACGCCCACCAGTCGGCAACGAGGGTTCGGCCGCAACTGTTGGGGCGGCAGCAGGCTGCGCCGGTGGGGGCGGAGGAGGAGGAGGAGGTGGCGGAGGCACCGCGGCCGCAGGCGGGGCTGCGACAGACTCCTCGACCACACGTGCCAAGACTTGCCCCACCTCCACAACATCATTCTCATTGGCCAAGATCTCCTGCACGACGCCGGCGACCGGCGACGGGACCTCGGAATCAACCTTGTCGGTGGATATCTCGAAGAGAATCTCATCCATCTCAACGGTGTCACCGACATT
>JBDNJK010000105.1:0-4117 GCA_041687805.1 Acidimicrobiales bacterium | reverse complement strand
GAACCGGCCTACGATCCATCAAATCGCGCACTTCGGTCCTGAGTTTCGTCAGTCGAACGCCGGCTCGTCGGCCATGTCGATGTCGATGATGGGTGGCAGGAAGTCGTGATCGGCGAACAGCTTGGCTGCCGGACTGGTGCCGTGTAGAGCCTCGACAGCCAGCAGTACCGCCGCGGATGAATACGTGGATCGTTCGTCACGGGGGAAGAGATTGCGGTCGGGGTGGACCATGCCGGTGATGTATCGGCCGTCGGGTTCACGGAGCCGTTGTGCGAGAGTGAACAACTCGACGGCGCGCTTGGAGTCGCCTACACCGAGATACGCAATCGCGCACTCGCATGTCTCTGCGGCTGTCACCCAGGGTCGATCGTTTACGCAGCGGATTCCCTCGCCCTCGTAAAGGAATGTTTCGAAGCGTGAATCGAGATGGGCTCGGCCTGTTTCGTTGCTCAGCACACCGGCGAGAACGGGGTAGTACCAATCCATTGCCCATCGATGCTTGGGGGAGAACGCTTCATCGCGGCGGAATCTGATGGCATGGGCAAGCTGAGCCAAGGAAAGCTCCCAAGATGGGCGTTCGTGGCCCAACTCGATGGCTATGGCGATGGCGCATCGGATGCTGTGAGCGATCGACGACGATCCGGTGAGCAATGCGAACGGCCACGGGGTGCCGTCGGGATGACGTGCCCAGAGGATCTCGCCCCCTGGCTGTTGGAGCTTGAGAACGAAGCCGACGGCCTTTTCGACAACCGGCCACATGACTTCGAGGAATCCGGTGTCGGAGGTGGTGAGAAAGTGATGCCAAGCACCGGCAGCCACGTAGGCGATCACGTTGGCATCGAGCTTGTCTTGTTCGACCTTGTCGGCGATGTAGTACTGATGCCACGAACCATCGGCGCGCTGCATGTCGGCCATCCACTGATAGGCCCGCTCGGCACCGGAGGTGTGGCCCCCGAAGTCGAGCGCCATCGCGGCTTCGACGTGATTCCACGGATCGGCGTGGCCGCCTTCGAACCACGGGATCATCCCGGATGGCAGTTGCACGCCTGCGATGCCATCCGCGGTGGTGATGATCTGTTCGGCGCTGAGTTGCCGACCCAACTCAGGCGGCATTGGCGCTCCTGAGGACATCGGCCGTTGGCTTGGTGGCGTAGACGACGAGCGACTTACCGATCAAGGGGTTGAGGGCTCTGTCGGCCAGCCGAGTAATCAATGGCTTCTTGACGATGTCCCACTCGAGGAACTGGTTGTAGGCCTTGACCATGCGGTTGTCGGCGATCTCACGGTTGGGGCCGACGGCGCAGCGCAGCCACCAGTAGGGGGAATGAAGGGCGTGGGCATGGTGGGAGTGGCTCGGCAGGAGGCCGGCGTCGGACATTTTCGACCGAACTTCCTTCTCGGTGTAGATGCGCACATGCCCCCCTTCGACCGCCGGGGCATGATAGTCGTCGCTGAGTTTCCAGCATATTTGCTCGGGCAGCCATGCCGGAATGGTCACTGCAACGGTGCCGCCCGGTTTGAGTAGGCGCATCAGTTCTTCGTAGGCGGCGACATCGTCGGGAATATGTTCGAACACTTCGGAGGCGATGATGCGTTCGAAGCTTTCATCATCGAACGGGAGCCGCGTGGCGTCGCCTTGCACCGGAGCCACGAGGAGGGTTCCCTCGAACATGCCTTCCTCGACAAGCAATTTGGATGTGTCGCGGATGTTGGCGAGTTCGGGCATGGCCATGTCGCATTGCACGACGTCGGCACCACGAACCAGGGCCTCGTAGGTGTGTCGGCCGAAGCCGCAGCCGAGGTCGAGTAGTCGATCGCCGGCGCGCAGCTCTAAGCGGTCGTAGTTGACAGTGAGCATCAGCGACTTTCGTTGAGCTCGAGCACGGCGTTGTATTGCTCGACTGTGCGAACGGCGGTATGGCGCCACGACCAGTTGTCGATCACCCGTTGGCGACCTGCCGCTCCGACCTTGGCGCATAGTTCGGGGTTTTCAAGGGCGTAACGAATCGTGGCAGCGAGAGCTTCGCTGTCGCCCGGTGTGGTGAGAAAACACGTCTCTTCGTGGGTGCCGGCCACTTCGGGGAGTGCTCCACCTGTGGTGGCCACCAAGGGGACACCCGATCCCATTGCTTCGATGGCCGGTAGCGAGAATCCTTCGTAGAGCGATGGCACGATCGCCAACTCAGCCTCGCTGTAGAGCTCGACGATCCGCTGGTCGGGCACATCCGACACAAACGTGACGCAGTCATCAAGACCGAGCTTTGTCATAGTGCGACTGGCCTCACTGTCGGGTTTTGGTTTGCCGATGATCGTGAGCTCAATGTGGCGCTCGGTCCGCAATTTCGCGATCGCTTCCAGCAGGAAACGAAGCCCCTTCATCGCCACATCAGCACTGGCGGTGGTGACGAGATGGCCGGGGATGCGCTCAACACCAGGCACCGGTTTGAACAGGTCGGGATCGACACCGACCGGCACGACGTGGAGTCGGTCGGTGGGCACTTTGTGATCGTGGTGGATGTCGTGCTTCGACGACTCCGACACGGTTTGCACCCGCGGCATGCGTTTGGCCACCTGGGTTTGCATCTTCGTGAACGCGTACCAGCGACGTTTGCCGAATTTCTCCCAGCGTGAGCGGGCGTGTTGCAGTTCAAGTCGGCGATCGACCGTGATTGGATGGTGGATCGTTTCGAGGATCGGCCAGCCCTCCTGGTGGAGCTTTAAAATGCCCCAGCCGAGCGTCTGGTTGTCGTGGATGATGTCGAATTCATCTTGCCGGGTGCGCAGGTAGCGCCACGCGCGCATGCTGAATGCCATCGGCTCGGAGAAGTTGCCCATGTCGAACGAGATGTGCTCAAGCGCATCGGTCCAGTCCTTCCATTCCCAGAAACGCGGCTTGCGCATTGGATGGGGATCGGACCAGATGTCGAGACTCGGAAGCTGCACCAGCTCGACAGATTCGTGGACGGTCGGGTAGGGCGGACCGGCTATCACGGTGACGGAGTGGCCGAGGTCTACCAGAGCCTTTGACAGATGCCGTACGTAGACGCCCTGTCCACCGACATGCGGCTTACCGCGGTAGGTGAGTAGAGCTATGCGCAAAATGCGCTGATCAGGCATGGACGACAAGGCTTCACCAGCTAACTAAGGGACGTCAAATGATGCCTTGACTTGGGTACAACGCCACCATCGGTGACAATCGTCGCACCGAATGACGTGGTTGTAGTATTCGATGATGCTCGATATCGAGGACCTGTTTCGGCCGGAGTTGACGGCGCTGAATCGGCTTCCGTAGCGTTCGTCATTCGAGTCATTTCCTTCGGCGGTTGCGGCGCAATCTGGTGACGCGAATCCATGGCGGTCGAGCCTCGACGGTATTTGGGAGTTTCTCCTGGTCGATTCGCCGGCATTGGTGATCAACGGTTGGTCCGAACCAGCGCACGACACATCCGATTGGAACGAAATCACTGTGCCGGGGTGCTGGACGCGCCAAGGTCTTGGGGATCACCCTCACTACACCAACATCGTGATGCCATGGCCCGATTTGGATCCGCCGGCAACGCCGAGCATCAACCCGACCGGGCTCCATCGCAGGTCGTTCACGATCCCTGATGGTTGGGCCGGCCGCGACACCATTCTCCACATCGGCGGCGCTGAAAGTGTGGCTGTCGTCTGGTGCAACGGTCGATTCGTGGGCATGGGCAAGGACTCTCGGCTCCCGTCCGAATTCGATCTCACGAAGTTCGTTTCGCCAGGCGACAACGTCCTCGGGGTAATGGTCATTCGCTATAGCGACGCCACCTGGATCGAGGATCAGGACCATTGGTGGCAAGCCGGACTCCACCGCAGTGTCCACCTTGAATCTCGTGCTCGTGTTGGTCTGGCCGATGTCGACGTCACATCGGATTTCGATGCTGATACCGGAGACGGTCATCTGATTGTTACCGCGTGGGTGTCGGGGCCGAGGCCCGATGTCTCGATGCGTGCTTCTGTGCAGACTCCCGACGGCCAGCCAGTGGTAGGCGCGATGGCTACACCGTTCGCACGGACCGAAGCGGGCGGACATTTCGAGCAGTTGCTCGCGGCGTATGCGTTCACAGGCCAGTCAGCAACAATCGAT
>JBDNJK010000020.1:0-3274 GCA_041687805.1 Acidimicrobiales bacterium | reverse complement strand
TGACCACCAGCGACAGGCCGTCGGTGCTGAAACGTGCCGCGGGTTGGGCCTTGGGCACCACGGCGGTCTATCTCATTCTCGGGCTGGGCGTTCCCGAGTTGTTGAGACGGTTTGCTCCAGCGCAAGCGAAGGTGATTGCTGAGTTCCTCACCGCTGTTCTCAGATCCACACTCAGGCCGTCGATAATCCTGGCCGTAGCCGGTGGAGTATTGCTCATCGCCGGTTTTGTCTGGCCGGAGCGTTCTGATAGCGAGCCGGCGATCGCCGCGGCTCCAGTGCGGTCGCCAGTGAGTCCGGTGATGGGTGCCATGACCAGCCCCGATCTGTGGCCGGATGCTCGCTCTGCCGGCGGTCTCGCACCGACGCGACCGCAGTCACCGAAGCCGAAACCGCGACCTTTGCCACCGGCTCCAGCGAGGCAGGAACCGCCACGCGATGAGCCGCAACTTGTCGAAGTGCCGATTGACCAGAGCCCCACACCCGATTGGGCCCGGCCCACCAGCCAGACATTGTTGCCCCCACCGGTCCAAGCTCGGCCCGCCCCATCTCCGGTCGAGCCACCTGCGGAACCTCCGAGCTCAGGCCGACAGACGCTCCCAACCCGAGCCGATACCCCTGAGCCGATCGACCTTCCGGCGTGGACTGGTGAGCCCGCCATAGTCAAGAATTCGCGGCCCAAGTGGGTTGAGGGTCATGGCTGGGTGCTAGATCCTAACGATCCACGGCCACCGCCATCCAACGCCAGATGGGTGGAGGGCGTTGGCCACGTGGTGCCGGGGCCGCCCCCGGCAGGTTGATCAGCCGAGGCTGATTCCGGTCAGGTCATCCAGGAGTTCGTAGGAGTGGGATACGTCACCGCTGCCTCCCTGGATGATTCTGCGACGAACCATCGACGACAACGTGTCGATGGTGATCACCGCCACCACCGTGACGAACAGAACGGCACCTACTTCCGGGAAGTTGCGGAAGTTGAGTTGCGATACGAGCTCTGAGCCGACTCCGCCGGCTCCGATCATCCCGAGAACGGCCGATGCTCGAACGTTGATCTCGAATCGGAACAACCAGAACGACATCACCGTAGGAAGGATTTGGGGGAACACAGCCCAACGCATGGCGGACACCCATCGGCCGCCTGAAGCTTCGACAGCCTCGATGGGCCCGGCGTCGATGCTTTCGATCGCCTCACTCGACAGCTTTCCGAGCGTGCCAACCGAGTGCAGTCCGATGGCGAGTGCGCCCGCCCATGGCCCAAGCCCGGTGACGGCCAAGATGATCATGGCGGTGATCAACTCTGGAACAGATCGAATGGCATTGAATAGCTGCCTAATTGGCAGCCTGACCCATGCCGGCGAGACGTTGCTGGCCGCGAGAAACGAAAGCGGCAGCGAGATGCTCGCACCGATCACGGTGCCGACCCACGCTATGTAGACCGACTCGAGGACCTTGCCGATGACCCCGCGGTCGTATTCGGTGCGGAACGCAGGAACCCACATTCGTCTCACGATGTCCCAGGCGTCGCCGGGAGCGTTGACGAGCCGTTCGATGCTCACGTCGAGGCCGGTGACCGACCATATGGCTGCGGTGACAATCACCGCGGCTATGGCCCATTTCCAGATCAGGGGGGCCACGGGTTTGGTGGGCCATCGGTTTTCAGGTTCGGTTTCGGTCGCTGTGGCGTCGGCCATTTCAAACCAGCCGCTTGCGGATAGCAACGCTGATCTGTTCGAGCGTGACGACCACCACAAAGATGATCACCAAAATGCCCAGAATCCGGTCGAACTGGAAGACCTGGCGCTGAGCTTCGATCACCCGCCCGACCCCACCGGCACCGACCAGACCAAGCACGAGTGAGGCTCGGATATTGAGTTCCAGAACGTAGAGCGAGTAGGCCACGTACGACGGGAAAACTGTTGGCAACACGCCAGTGGCCACAGAGGGGACGTGTCGCCCGCCAGCAGCTTTGGCGGCTTCCAGGGGGCGCGGGTCGGCCCCGTCGACATCCTCGCTGAACAGCTTCACCATCACTGCCAGAGAGAAAATGGACAAGGCCCAAGCGCCTGCGAATGCTCCAATCCCTACCGCCGTGACCAACAACTTGGCCCAGAAGAGATCGGGCACGGCACGGACCACGTTCATCACAGATTTGGTGACGTAGTAGACGAAACGGTTGGGTGTGGTGAGACGAGACATGGCGAACGACACGGGCAACGCCAACCCGCAACCGATGATCGAGGCGGTGATGCCGATTTGGAATGTCTCGATCAACGGGTCGATCACGTTGGATTTGTTCAACACCCAATTCCACTCGATGGGCCAGAACTTTTCCCAGAGAGGATTGGTCCACAAGTCGATGAATGTCGAGAACGCCATGTTGACTTGTCGGGCCGAGTAGATGGTAAAAGCGATGGTGAATGCCGCGCCGAGGAGAATCGAGACCCGCGGCTTGGGTTTCATCGGCCGGGCTACGGGGGCGGGTGGTGTTGCTGTCACAGTTGGTCGTGATCGGCGAGCACGTCAGTTGACGAGATTTCGCGACCGTAGATCGACGAGAAGATTTCTGGTGTGGCGTCCTTGATTTGTCCGTCGTAGACCAATTCGCCATTTCGTAGGCCGATGAGCCGCCGCCCGTATTCCTGAGCGAGGTCCAGGTAGTGAAGGTTGATCAGCGTGGTGATGCCGAGCTCTTGGTTGATCCGCTGGAGGTCGCCCATCACCTGACGGCTGGTGACAGGATCGAGCGCGGCGACGGGCTCGTCGGCCAGCATCAGCGACGGGTTCTGGGCTAGTGCTCGAGCGATTCCTACGCGCTGTTGCTGGCCACCGGAGAGGTTTGATGCCCTCACGTAGGCCTTGTCGACGATGCCGACTCGTTCGAGGGCTTCCATTGCTTCGTCGCGGGCCTTGGACGGCCACAGGCCCAGCGTTGATCGCCACGCAGGAACGGCGGACAGCCTTCCCATCAGCACATTGTTGATGACGGTCGTGCGCTCGACGAGATTGAACGTTTGGAAGATCATCCCGATGTGGGAACGAACTTCACGCATGGTCCGAGCTGATGCCCCGACCACCTCGGTTCCATCCACGAGGATGGAACCTTCGGTGGCCGGCACCAGACCATTCAGGACTCTGAGAAGAGTCGACTTGCCTGCCCCTGACAAACCAACCACCACCACGAACTCCCCATCTTCAATGGTGAGATCGAGATTTCGCAATGCTTTCACGCCGCCGCGGTATGTGACGGAGACGTTTTTGAATTCGATCATTGAGAAACCTG
>JBDNJK010000104.1:0-13015 GCA_041687805.1 Acidimicrobiales bacterium | reverse complement strand
TGGCCCTGTCGCGCAAGAGCCTCAACAAGCGGTTGGTGGCCGGCGCACTGATGGTTGTGGCGGGTGCCGCCTTGGTCGTCGGCTGATCAGTCAGTCGGCGGGAGTGGTGGCCGCAGCGTCATCGTCGTCTTCGGACTGACGAGACTTCACCTGAACGAACCCAAGCCTCAACTGAGACAACGCATCCTTCAGCGTCGGTTCGGCTTCGCCCAGCCGGCCGCTGAGTCCGTCGACGATTCCGCTCAACGCATCGATGGCCACAGACGCCTGTTTGAGGTCGGGTTCGTGCTGGGAGAGGTGAAGAGCTCCCAACTCGTACAACCCCATGGCGTGATTGGCGACTATCGATTCTGCATCGGCTTCGAGCAGGCGAGTCTGGGTGTCGACCATCTCGCGAACCGTCTCTTCGGCTCGCTCTCGCTGCTCCGGGGTAAGGTCATCGAGGTTCATACCAACTGGCAGAACTGACGTGATTGCGTCGTCGAGTGTCGGGTCTGGGGTGCTTTGATCGCCCGCGGCCGCAGGTTCGGTCTCCGGATCTCGGGGCACTTCGTGTTCACCGTCGGGGGTCCACAGTGAGCTCATTCTTCGGTCCTCGTCTCTCAATTGTTTCGTCCTGCTACGCTACAGGCGACAATTAAGCGGAAAGTGGGGCACAGCCCCCACCCGGCCACCAACCTCTTGAGGTTACGTGCGCCCGGGTCGGCCAATCGTCACACTCCGGTGTGCTCGCGGACGTCGATTTTCCGGCGTCCGCTACGTCGTTTTGTCGTAACGGACGACCGCCAACACCACGGAGGTTTCGTGCTCACGAGGAATGCAAGCAAATAGCTGGTCCAGCAGACGAGCCGAGGATCAACGACAGGATCCGGGCCAGAGAGGTCCGACTTGTCGGAGCCGATGGCGATCAAATTGGTATCAAGCCATTGTCGGAGGCTCTCAACATTGCGAGGGCATCCAATCTCGATCTTGTCGAGGTTGCCGATCGGGCAAACCCACCGGTTTGTCGGATCATGGACTACGGCAAATACAAATACGAGGCTGCGCAACGGGCCAAGGAGTCGAGAAAGAAGTCGTCCAACATCTCTGTAAAGGAGATGAAGTACAGGCCCAAAATCGGGCCCGGCGATTTCGACACCAAGACCCGCAAGGTCGAGCATTTCCTGGATGAGGGCCACAAGGTCAAGGTCACCATCATGTTCAGGGGACGTGAGATGCAGCACCCGGAGCTTGGTCGCAAGATCCTCAACCGGGTCGCAGATACGGTCGTGCATGTCGGCAAGGTCGAGTTCCATCCCCGCCAGGATGGTCGCAACATGATCATGGTGCTGGCACCCGACAAGCAGGCGAAAGCCCGCTACAACAAGGCGCAACAAAAAGCGGAAGCCGAGGCGGCAGCCGAAGCAGATCCAGCAGAAGACGAAGTTACCGAAAACACCGAATCCTGAAATCAACCAAGTCCGACACGTTCCACGTGTCGTGAACATGAGGTCAAGCCATGCCCAAGATGAAATCGCACCGCGGTGCAGCCAAGCGCTTCAGGCGCACTGGCACCGGCAAACTCCGCCGGCGTCAAGCCAACAAGAACCACATCCTCGAGAAGAAGAGCCCCAAGCGAATTCGTCAGCTTCGTGGCGCCACTCCCGTAGCCAAGGCCGATGAGCGCAAGCTCCGCGACCTCGGCATCTGATCCATTCCATCGCACAACTGCACGAAAAAGAACTGAGCAAGGAGAAATACGATGGCGAGAGTAAAACGCGCCGTTCATTCGAAGAAGCGCCGCAGGGTAGTTCTCGAGCGGGCCAAGGGCCATTACGGCAACCGGTCACGTTCGTGGAAATCCGCCAACGAATCGGTGATGCACGCCGGGAACTACGCGTTCCGCGACCGTCGGGCACGCAAGGGCGAGTTCCGTAAGTTGTGGATTCAGCGAATCAACGCAGCGTGCCGCATCAACGACACCAGCTACAGCAAGTTCATTGCCGGCTTGAAGGCGGCTGAGGTCGAGGTAGATCGCAAGATCCTCTCCGACTTGGCCATTACCGATCCGGCGTCGTTCGCGGCGTTGGTCGAGGTCGCCAATGGTGCCATCGCGGAAGCCTCGGCATCCTGATCCGGCTTCCATGAACGACCACCCGCAATTCGGCAGCGCTGCCGATGTTGGTGGTGTCATGGGAGCAAAGAATCCTAGAATTGTCGAACTGCGTCGCCTCCTGGGGCGACGCAGTTCGCGTTCACCCGAAGTGTTGTTGGAGGGCCCCAGAACCGTCGGTGAAGCAATCGACGCTGGATTCGTTCCCGACACCGTGATCGTGCCCGACGATCGAGCTGACCAGGTGGCGGTCACCGACGTGCTCGATCGGCTCACCCCGGATGTGGAGGTGGTGGTCGTCAGGGGCAACGCGTTCGACAGGTTGGCTCCCTCGGTGACCCCTCAGCCGATGTTGGCGATCGTTCCTCGACCGATGACAGTGATCCCCGATTCGCTCGGGTCTGGCGACGTGGTTCTGGTCCTCGTCGAAGTGAGCGATCCCGGCAACATGGGAACGCTCATTCGAGTCGCCGATGCTGTTGGTGCAGTGTGTGTTGTGTCAATCGATGGCGCCGATCCATGGGGTCAAAAGGCGGTGAGATCATCGACTGGTTCGGTGATGCGGGTGCCGGTGGTCACCGGTCTTTCAACTTCCGAAGCTTTGACGGCTTTGCGGTCTGCTGGCGCTCGTGTGGTGGGCACCGACGTCACCCGTGGTGCCGCCCATGATTCCGGCGTGCTGAAGGCCCCGGTTGCGATCGTTCTTGGGTCCGAAGCACATGGTCTCAGCCATGATCTCGACCCTCTTGTAGACGACTGGGTGAAGATCGAAATGTCCGGCCGTGCGGAGTCGCTTAACGTCGCCATGGCCGGCACCCTTCTCGCCTTCGAGGCTCGCCGGTCCGACTAGTCAGGCCAGCAGATCATGATCTGCTGGATGGCGACGAACGTAGGCAACTGCGAAGGGGCAGATCGGAGTCAGTTTCCGATGGTGAGCCCGTAGATCGTCGAGCATCCCGCGCATCAGGCGATCTGCCATTCCGTTGCCGCGATTTTCCGGATCGGTCTCGACGTAAGGCACGATCACCACGCCGCCTGGACTCAGCTGATAATCGGCGATCGACACAATTTGGTCGTTGACCCGGAGTTCGTAACGTCGGCGGTCGGGGTTGTCGGTGACTTCGAAGTCGCTCACTCGTCGATTGTCGCAGATCTCTCGTCCCAAACCATGCCATCGGGTCGCAAATGTCGCCATCACGGCGGTTGGTATGCCGTACGATGTTCGGTCAATGATCGTGCAACTCCAAAACGCCGCGAGCTCGGCCGCGAAGCAACTGTCCGAGGCCCAGAGTCTCGAGCAATTGAGCGCGCTCGAGACTGAGTTCCTGGGCAAGAAATCGGTGCTCAGCGGGCTCAAAAAACAACTTGGTGGTCTCGGCCCCGATGAACGCAAGAACGCAGGTCGTGCACTCAACGAGGCCCGTAGACAGGTCGAGGCTGAAGTTGCCGAAGCTAGATCACGCCTTGAGTCGGAGACCCTCGCCGCCACGTATCAGGCCGAACGGCTCGACCTCACTGAGCAGCTGACAGAAATCCAGCGCGGCCACTACCACCTCGTGACCCAAGCTCGCGATCGTCTCGAGGACGTATTCGTGGGTATGGGATTCCACATCGCCGAGGGACCCGAGGTTGAAACCGCCTGGTACAACTTCGAAGCTCTCAACATTCCCGAGTGGCATCCAGCCCGCGGCAGCTTCGACACGATCTTCGTCGACCTCGGTGAGTCCGAGGAGGTGATGCTTCGATCCCACACATCCCCAGTGCAGATCCGCACGATGGAAAATCAGGAACCTCCGATCTACATCGTCGCTCCCGGTCGCACATTCCGAACCGACACCGCAGATGCAACGCATCTGCCGGCGTTCAACCAGATCGAGGGTCTCGTGATCGATCGCGGTATCACCCTTGGTGACCTGGCCGGGACCATCGACAGTTTCGTCCATGCTTTCTTCGGCGGCGAAGTCAAGAGCCGACTTCGTCCCTCGTATTTCCCCTTCACCGAACCATCCGCCGAGTTCGACATCTCCACCCCCGACGGGTCGTGGCTCGAAATGGGTGGCTGCGGCATGGTCCACCCCAACGTTCTCCGAAACTGTGGCATCGACCCTGAGGAGTGGCAGGGCTTCGCGTTCGGTTTCGGTATCGACCGGCTGGCGGTGATGCGTTACCAACTCGACGACATTCGTGAGCTCGTCAACAACGACGTCCGATTCCTGAGGCAGTTCTGATGAAGGTCCTACTTTCCTGGCTTCGCGAATTCGCGCCCGACATCGACGGCGACCCCGCCGACATCGGAGAGACCCTCAGCGCCCTCGGGCTCGCGGTCGAAGACATGACCATCACCGGAGGTGGTCTCGAGGGCATCGTGTTGGCCAAGGTCCTCGACCTGAGCCCTCACCCGGATGCCGACAAGATCCAGATCGTTCAGGTGGATGCCGGAGACGGCGAGGCAACGCAGGTCTGCTGTGGTGCATTCAACATGACCGTCGGCGATCTGATTCCGTTCGCCATGATCGGCACCGTTATGCCAAACGGCATGGAGATTGGCCAGCGCAAGATGCGTGGCCAGCTGTCGAATGGCATGTGCTGTGCGGCATCAGAGATCGGGCTCGGTGCCGACAACGAAGGCATCATGATCCTCAACGGTCGAGCGGCCGAAAGTGATCTCGGTGCACCAGTCACCGAAGCTCTCGGCATTCAGGCCGACGTCCTGTGGGATCTGGAAGTCAACGCCAACCGCCCCGACGCCATGTCGGTCGCGGGTGTGGCCCGCGATTTGGCTGCCGGCCTCGGCATCCCATTTGCCTTCCCCGACTTCAGCACTCCGCATGCCGGCACCGGTTCCGTGGCTGATCTCACCAAGGTCGAGATCCTTGATCCGGTTTTGTGCGGTCGTTTCGTCGGCCGGGCTCTTCGGGGGATCACCATCGGCACGTCGCCCGCGTGGATCGCCAATCGACTCACCGCACTAGGAATGCGGCCGATCAATTCGGTTGTCGACCTCTCCAACTACGTAATGCTCGAGCTTGGCCAGCCCAACCACACCTACGATCTCGGCAAGCTGCCCAACGGCCATCTCCGGGTGCGCAGAGCCCATGATGGCGAGAAGATTGTCACGCTCGATGGCATTGAACGCACGTTGATCGCCGCCGACGGCGTCATCGCCAACAGCGACGACGTGGCCATCGGAATCGCCGGTGTGATGGGCGGTGAGTCAACCGAGATCTCCGAGACCACCACTGACGTTCTGGTCGAGATGGCCTGGTGGGATCCGCCGTCGATATCACGATCGGTCAAGCGTCTCAATCTTCCCAGCGAGGCCTCCGGGCGTTTCCGTCGGGGTGCCGATTGGGGCGTCAACATCGATCGAGCATGCGATCGATTCGTACAACTGGCCATGGAGTCCGGTGTGATTTCTCCCGAGGGCATCGTGGGCGGGCAGATCGATGTTGTTGGTGAGCTTCCCGACCGGAGCCCGATTCGGGTTCGCAGCGCAAAGGTCAACGGACTTCTCGGCACATCCCTGTCGGCCGATGAGATGAGCCGCCATCTCTCATCGATCGGCTTTGGGGCCGAGGTGGCAGGAGATGAGCTCAATGTCACCATTCCCACATGGCGCTGGGACACAACCACCGAGACCGACATAGCTGAAGAGGTCGCTCGGCTCCATGGTTATGACAACATCGAGCGCACCGTGCCGCGCGGTGTCCAAACAGGTGCTCTTACGCAATATCAGCTCGACCGCCGACTCGTACGAGAGGTTCTCGTCGGGGTGGGCTGTGATGAAACCCAACCGATGCCGTTCTTGGCGCCAGGCGACCTGGGCAAGGCCCGCCTGCCCGACGATGGCATCACGCTCGCCAATCCGTTGGTTGCCGACGAATCAGTGCTGCGCACATCGCTTCTGCCCGGCCAACTCAAAGCCATCGCCTACAACCAGTCTCATCGCAGTCCCGACGCGAGTTTCTTCGAGATCGACCATGTGTTTCTGCCGAGCCACACAGACGAGGTGCTGCCTGACGAGCGCGAATATCTGGCTGTGGCCCTTTCTGGTAGGGAAGCTGGAGATGCGGTCGCAGTCTTGGCCCTTCTCGACCGAGCCCTGTCTCTGCCGAATTTGCAGCTACGTCCAGCCACACCATCTGGTCTTCATCCGACACGCTCGGCCGAAGTTGTAGTCGCTGGCCGTGTTCTGGGAGTCGTTGGTGAGGTCGCCCTCGACGTAACCCAGGCATTTGGCGTGTCGGGCCGAGTGGGCTGGCTCGAACTCGACCTCGGGGCATTGCTCGATGGACCCCATGGCAACAAGAAATATCATCCGGTCAGCAAATACCCGTCCAGTGATGTCGATCTGGCATTTGAGGTACCCGACGACGTGCAATCGGCGAAAATCGAGGGGTCTATCCGTAAGGGCGGCGGGAAGTTGCTCGCTCATGTGAGCCTGTTCGACGTCTACCGCGGTGCCGGACTTCCCGATGGCATGAGGAGCCTCACCTACCGGCTCCGCTTCCACGCGGTCGATCACACCCTCACCGATTCCGAGGTCGCCGCGGCCCGTCAGGCATGCATCGACATGGTTGCCAAGCATCAGGGTGCCGCGCTGAGAGCCTGAGGGTATAAATTCGCCGAATGCGAATCTGGCAATCACACGAGCTCGGCAATCCCATTGACGTACTGCGGCTGGAGGATGCCGACCCACCCGTGGTCGGACCTGGTCAGGTACTCATCGACACCACGGCGGTTGGTCTCACGTTTCCCGATGTGCTCACATGTCGCGGTGAATATCAGGTGCCGACACGCTTCCCCAACACTCCAGGCGGTGAGACTGCAGGAGTCGTAGCCGACGTGGGTGATGGCGTTGATGGTCTCAACGTGGGCGACGCGGTCACGATGCTGGGCGGCGGGCTGCGCGAGCAGAACGTCGTTGCCGCTTCTTCGGTGTTCGCTTACCCAACCGACGCGCTCACTGCTCCTCAAGCTGCCGCGATCCCGGTCAATTACTGCACCACATGGTTCGCACTTCACGATCGCGCGAAGTTGCAGGAGGGCGAGACCATTTTGATTACCGGTGCGGCAGGCGGCACCGGCACAGCCTGTATCCAACTGTCGCTCGCTGCTGGTGCCACGCCCATTGCTGTCGTGGGCGGAGACGAGAAGGCCGACCTGGTGCGGAGTCTTGGAGTCGACCATGTGGTCGACCATCGGACCAACCCCGACTGGGTCGACACGGTGCGCGAGATGTCTGGCGGGGGAGTGGACGTTGCCTACGATGCCGTCGGGGGTGACGCGTTCCACAAGGTGCGCCGGTGCATGGCTTGGAATGGCCGTCTGCTGATCATCGGGTTTGTCGGGGGCATAGCCCAGGCGCCAACCAACCACGCGCTTCTCAAGAACTACTCGATTGTGGGTGTGCATTGGGGAGCGTCGCTCATGCGTGATCCGGCTGGCCTACAGCGTCAGATGGACGGCATCTTCGAGTTGGCGAAGCAAGGTGTGGTTCAGCCTGCTCTCTACCCGCCTGTGGCGTTCGATCACGCAGCGCAGGCGTTGCAAGACATGGCCGACCGCAAGGTTTACGGCAAGCTCGTTGTCGACATGTCGTTGTGATACACCAACGGTCAAGCTCGACAAATTGAACACTCTGCTTGATGGCCCTCGCCGGTGGCTGTGAGATACTGGCCGTCATGAACGCTGGTCGAATGGTGTCGCTCGCTGTGGTGATGATGCTCGTGGCGGGTGCCTGCGGCTCCTCCGACTCGGCCAACAGAGGCCCGGCAACTACCACCGTCCCTGCAGCCGCCACGTCGGCTGCTCCAGCCGCCACCACAACCACCACGTCGGAGCCAATTGACCCAGCTCAGGTGCTCAGACTCAACGACATTCAGGTCCTCGGATCTCACAACTCGTATCACCAACAGCCCGACCAGTTGCTGTTTGATGCCATCGGCGCGATGAGCCCAGAGTTGGCCGAGTCAATCGAATATTCACATCGGTCGCTTGCTGAGCAGCTTGGTGAATTTGGTATCCGACAGCTCGAAATCGATGTGTTCGCCGATCCAGACGGTGGGTTGTGGTCGTCGCGTCAGGCGCTACCGGTGATTGGTCAGCCTGCCGAATCCGGCCTCCCCGAACTCGACGAACCAGGCTTCAAGGTCCTCCACACCCAAGACTTCGATTTCGCCACCACTTGCTTCACCCTCGTCTCTTGTCTCACGGAGGTTAAAGATTGGTCGATGTCGAATCCCTACCACCTGCCGATCCTGATCTTGATCGAGTTCAAGGATGAATCAGTTGCGGATGCCGCGGCGCGAGAGGGAATTGATCTATCGACGGTTCCAATTCCGTTCACCGAACCGGTCGTGACAACTCCAGAAATTCTCGATTCGCTCGACTCGGAAATTCTCTCTGTCATATCTCGCGTGCGACTGATCACGCCAGATGATCTGCGTGGCGATCACGCCACCCTCGACGAGGCCGTGCTCACCGACGGGTGGCCACTGCTGGCCGATAGCCGGGGAAAGATAATGTTTGCGCTCGACAACGGCGGCGAAATTCGAGATCTCTACCGCGCCCCGAGCGACGTGTTGGCCGGAAGGGTGATGTTCACGTCATCAGAACCGGGTGATCCTGATGGAGCTTTCGTGAAGATCAACGAGCCGATCGGAAACGTTGAACGCATTAATCAGATTGTGGCCAGCGGATATCTGGTGAGAACCCGAACCGATGTGCCCACGTCTGATGCTCGTTCGGGCTCTACCGAACGCCGCGACGCGGCATTGTCCACGGGGGCACAATTTCTCAGTACCGACTATTACGTTGAGAATCCAGATTTCGGCACGGGATATGTCGTTGAGGTCGAGAGCCGTTGCAATCCGATCACCGAAGCTGGCATCAACGTCTGCACTGCCGCGGCGTTGGACCACGATCTGGGATGATGGTGGTTGCATGATGATGCATTGGCACGTATATTGACGCGATGCATCGGATAGTGATCATCGGAGCCTCCGGATTCACCGGAGCGGAGCTATTGCGAATATCCGCGAATCACCCCGACTTCGAGGTCGTGGCGGCCACCGGCGACACTCAGGCCGGAACAGCGATCGCTGATCTGTACCCATCCCTCGCCGGAAGCTATGGCGATACGCGATTTGTCCCTTATTCCGATGATCTTCTCGAAGAAGTCGACTTGGTGTTCATGGGCCTGCCCCATGGAGCCTCACAAAACCTCATGCCATCACTTCGTGGCAAGGTTGGCCATGTTGTGGATTTGGCGGCCGACTTCCGTCTCAACGACGCCAGCCTTTACCCGACGTGGTACGGCGAACCCCACACTTCACCCGAGCTTCTCGATGAGTTCGTCTATGGCATGCCGGAGTTGTTCCGCAGCCACATCATCGGAGCAGAACTCATCGCAGCACCCGGTTGTTACGTCACTACCTCATCTCTAGCACTGGCACCCTTGGTGGCCGCAGGATTGATCGAACCAACGGGCATCGTTGTCGACGCGGCGAGTGGCGTGTCGGGTGCCGGGCGTGCTCCCAAATCCAACACCACATTCTGCAGCGCCGACGAGAACTTCACCGCCTACGGATTGCTCGATCATCGACATACCCCAGAAATCGAGATGGCAGTGTCGATGCATTCCGGCGTCGATGTGCAGGTCATATTCACTCCTCATCTCGCTCCCATGAATCGTGGCATCTTGGCAACTTGCTACGGCCGTCCCGTCGGAGATATCGACACCGACGACGCCATCTCCTGCCTAGCCGATGCCTACGCCGGCGAGCCATTTGTGGTTGTGTCCGAGCGAGTGCCGTCCACCAAGGCCACTCTGGGCTCCAACACCATTCACATCACGGCTCGCGTCGACCCGCGCACAGGTTGGGTATTGGTCATAGCTGCTCTCGACAATCTCGTGAAAGGCGCTTCTGGACAGGCTGTGCAGTGCGCAAATCTCGCGCTCGGTCTCGAAGAGACGTCAGGGCTGTCCGCGTCAGGCCTCTACCCGTGAGCTTCCCCCAGTTACCGCCTGTCAAGGGCGTGAAACTTGGCGTCCACGCAGGTGCGATCCGCTACGAGGGCCGCAACGACGTGATGATGGCAGTCACCAGCCCCGGCACCACAGTCGCTGGCGTGTTCACCCAGTCGCTGTGTTCGTCGGCACCTGTCGACTGGTGCCGCAAATCGCTTGCCGAGGGTGGGGGATTGGCTCGAGCAATCGTGTGCAACTCCGGCAACGCCAACGCCTTCACCGGATCAGTCGGTGAGTCGGTGGCACGCCACACGGCGGAAGCCGTTGCTGCGCGCATCGGGTGCAGCCTCACAGAAGTCCATCTCGCGTCCACTGGAGTGATCGGTGAACAGCTTCCCGAGGATCGTCTGATTGGATCGATAGCGCCAGTGGCGGATGGGCTTGAGCCCTCGTCGCCTGCGATGTGGCATGCCGCCGCTGATGCCATACGCACCACAGACACGTTCGCGAAGGGTTCGTCGGCCCAGATCGCCGGCACCGACGCCAACGTCGTCGGAATCGCCAAGGGCAGCGGAATGATCGCTCCCGACATGGCCACCATGCTCGGATTCATCTTCACCGATTTGGAGTTGCCAGCCGCCACATTGCAGACGTGCTTGGCGGCCGCCGTCACCCGCAGCTTCAATCGCATCACCGTAGATTCCGACACCTCCACGAGCGACACCGTCCTGTTGTTTGCAACGGGCGGCTCGGGGATCGCCGTGAGCAACGAGACGACTGATTCGCTGATCGAATCTTTTCAGGCCTCACTCGACACGGTGTGTCTCGACCTCGCCCATCAAATCGTGCGAGACGGCGAGGGGGCAACCAAATTTGTCACCATCAACGTCACAGGCGCAGCTGATGACCTGGCGGCTGAAAAGATCGCCTTCTCCATTGCCAACTCTCCGCTGGTCAAGACGGCTCTGGCTGCATCTGATGCAAATTGGGGACGGATCGTGATGGCAGTCGGCAAATCTGGTCAGGCTGCAGATCGTGATTCGCTGGCCATCTGGATGGGCCCTGAGCAGTGTGCTGAGGGCGGCGTCCAGAAGCCCGACTACAACGAAGCCCGGGCCACATCACACCTTCAGGGAGCCGAGGTCGACATCACCGTCGACGTTGGCATCGCAGATGGATCTGCCACGGTCTGGACCTGCGATCTGACCCACGGCTACATCGACATAAACGCGGGGTATCGCTCATGAGTTCCACACAGACCACGGCCGATCTCGACTCGATCGTCGCTGCTCGAGGCTTTTCGCCCGAGCATCGAGCGTCGGTCCTCATCGAGGCGCTGCCCTACATCCAGAGATTCCACGGCGCCGTGATCGTCGTCAAATTTGGTGGACACGCCATGACCGACCCCGAACTCTCACGCACGTTCGCACAAGACATGGTCCTGCTGCGATCAATCGGCCTCAAGCCTGTGGTGGTGCATGGCGGCGGCCCGCAAATCGGCTCGCTGCTCGAACGTCTCGGCAAGACCAGCGAATTCCGTGACGGTCTACGTGTCACCGACGCCGAGACACTCGACGTTGCCCGAATGGTGCTCGTTGGCAAGGTGGGGCGAGACATCGTTGGGGCCATCAACGTCCATGGAGCGCAAGCGGTTGGCTTGTCGGGCGAGGACGGAGGACTGATCACAGCGGCTCCGCGTGATGCCGCTCTCGGATTCGTAGGCGATGTCGTGTCGATCCAGCCTGGCATCATCGAGCGGCTTCTCGCCGAAGAAATGATCCCAGTCGTGTCCACCATTGGTTCCGATGGCAAGGGCCAGGCCTACAACATCAACGCCGACACGGTGGCGGGCGCTCTGGCAGGTGCTCTTGGGGCAGAAAAGGTCGTTTATCTCACCGACGTGCCCGGGTTGCTCACAGATGTCGATGATCCTTCCTCGGTCGTCGCTCGATCGACTGTGGCCGATCTCGAAGCGATGATCGACAACGGCACGATCTCTGGAGGAATGATCCCCAAGGTGAAAGCTTGTATCGAAGCCGTCGAGTCCGGGGCCAAGACTGCCCACATGCTTGATGGCCGTATCCCACACGTTCTGCTGCTGGAACTGTTCACCGATGCCGGTATTGGAACGATGGTCGTTGAGGAGCTCGAACCATGAGCTACCCCCAGTCGCATGTTGATCAGGTGGGTGGCGCCGGTGAGGCGTGCCCGATCATGGGCAACTACGGCGCGCCGCCGCGTATGTTCATGAAGGGGTCCGGTGCCGAGTTGTGGGACCGCGACGGAATTCGCCACCTCGACTTCCTGTGTGGCCTGGCGGTCACATCGCTGGGACACGCGCACCCTGCCATCACCGAGGCGATCTGTGTCCAGGCCGCCAAGCTCACCCACGTATCCAACCTGTTTGCCAACGAGCATCAGGCTCCCGTGGCGGAAATGATCAACACGCTGATCGATTCCGGGCCCGGCCAGGTGTTGTTCCAGAATTCCGGGGCCGAGTCGATAGAAGCTGCCATCAAATTGGCCCGTAAGTACCAAGGTCGTGGCCGTCACGTGGTTGTCAGCGCGCTGCGGTCATTTCATGGCCGCACGCTCGCTGCGCTTGCCGCCACTGGCCAGCCCGAGAAGCACGAGCCGTTCCAGCCGTTACCAGAGGGGTTTCGCCACGTCGTGTGGAACGACGCCGACGAGCTTGAGCGTTCGTTGTCGCCCGATGTCGGCGCAGTTCTACTTGAGTCGATTCAGGGCGAAGGTGGCGTGAACCCCGCCGACGACTCCTATCTCCAAGCAGTCCGCAAGATTTGCGACGGGCGTGGAATTCTCCTGATGTTCGATGAGGTCCAGACGGGATTCGCCAGAACCGGAATGTGGTTCGGCTTCCAACACAGTGGTGTGCAGCCTGATGTGGTTGCGTTTTCCAAGGCAGTTGCCAACGGCATGCCGGTCGGTGG